>WQSK01000006.1 GCA_009787915.1 Bacillota bacterium | reverse complement strand
GGAGCCATAAGCGCACCTTTAAGGCTTTCCAAATGTGCCCCGTCCAAAATCCCTGCCATGATTCCCAAAACATTTTTTGCGGCCGCACCGACCTCTGCCCCAATCAAATCATCGCCCTCGTACAAACGAATCAGATGACTTTTGAATTTACAAATGACGTCCTCCACAGCCTTTTGGTTTTCGCCCGCAATCAACATAAGGTTCGGCTGACCACCCACAAATTCTTGCACATGGCCTGGACCCACCCAGATAACAACATTGTTGGACTTGTCAACCTCGCGTGACAAAACCACGGACAACCGCTCTCCCGTTTTGTCGATAATCCCTTTCATGCACAAAACAAAAGTCTTACCCTTTGGTTTCCCCTCCGAAATTTGTTTTGAAAACGCTGGCATAGCCTGTGCCGCAATCGCAACGATGATATAGTTTGAAAAACCAAGTGCCTCACCCAAATCGTTTGTAAACGTCACGGTTTTTGGCAACTTTAGGTAATCGTTCTTTCGCGTCCTTGCCAAAGAAGCAAATGGCTCGCCCTCCAAACCCCAAATTAAAACCTCGTTTTTCAAAACCTCGGCCTGGTACCACGCGTGGAAACTCGCCCACCTTCCGCAACCCAAAATTGTTACTTTCATATATTGATTTTAACCAAAAGGTATTGCAATCGCAACTTATTTGTGCTATAATGCACATATGAATAACTTTGAAAATATCAAACGAAGATGGGACAAAACGTTTGCCTATTTCGACAGTTGTGGTGTTATACTATCGGCTCGCAACATTATAAGTTTGCTCGAGCCCCTTTGTGATGCACTAGAGCATCTTGAAAAACATTCACATATCAATACTCCGTCTGATTTCTATCAAAGTTTCCACAAACAGTGTATGCAAGAACTTGAAAAATCCGCAGAAATTGCAAAACAAGATTTGACATCTCTGATTTTAAATTATGAAAATAAAAAATGGACATGGCAAGAAAGTGGTGATGCAATAAAAGCATCCGATAAAACAAATGAAAGTATCAAAAACTTTTTGGCATCATACGAACAACACAAGCACGGAATCGACACACGCGATTTTGATAAAAAAGTTGGGCATGAAAAAGATTTTGCACAACTTGGGTATAAACTTTCAACCTCGGCCAACGTCGTCCGCGAAGGTGAAGTTCCAGCGACTATTAAAATATCACTTGAATCAGAGCATGAAAAATTTCACGTCAACACTTTCGTGGGTTTTGGCCAAGAAACCCTGGAAAAACTCTATAAAAAAACCGAACTTGAAACACAAGAAAAAATGAAGGACGAATTGTTCGTCTAAAGGAGAATAGCGCATGAATAATTATGAAAATATCAACAGAAGATGGCAACAGGTATACGACTTTCTCTTGACGTTTAACGATGACGTAATGGATAGCCGAGCAGATTTAATCGACTGTGAACTTGAAGACCTTTGTGAGATGCTTGATAAACTCTCGAAACACACCAAAGAACCAAAAAACATTTCTATTCCACCATACCCTGCCGAGCAGAAGCAACTTAGATTCTATACAGATTTCCACGCAAATTGCATGAAAACCCTTTTGACTTCGGCAGAAGATGTCAAAGAAAAACTGAACGAACTTATTTTGCAAGGTGAAAAAGCAATTGCCGACCGAGAAAAACCAGAGTGCCCTTCCGTTTCAAACGCATTTTTACTGCCAAGAACCCTAACACATGCATACAAGAGTCTTAACGAATTTACTAAACATTTCGCCATGTTCAAACACGGCATAGACACACGTGAACACGATTATAGATACCATGCCCAAGACCAACACCCAATCTATAAATCCGAGATGCAAAAGTTCAAAAAACTTGGGTTTAAACTCGACGTCACGGCGAACACCACTTTTCATGGCAAATTTGACTGGGACAAAGAACAAGAATCACACACAATGGAAATTCGACTAAGCCACGACACCGAGCCATACAAAGACACGGTCGACATCAACACGTTCAACGATTTCGTTCCAGAAACATTGGAAAAATTATACATGAAAACCAAACTTGAAACACAAGAAAAAATGAAAGATGAGTTGTTTGTTTAAAACCACCCATGTTATACTCCCCCATGTGGTTGGCAAGCCAAATCGTAGCGGGAATTGCACTTGTAATAATTTCTTATGGCTTTTTACGACGTGAAAAGACCAAAACCCTTTTTTGGCTTGGCATAGGTTTTCTTGTTTATGTTATTTCTGCGGGTTTGCTCCTAAATTGGGTCGGTGTTGCCGTTGTCAGCATTATGGCTATGCAAAACTTTGTCTACGCATATTTTGAAAAGCGCAACATCCCCTACAATACAAAACTCTCGTTTTTCACAATGTTGTTTTTCATAGCAATAAATATTATAGCCATCTACTTTACAATAGAGTGGTGGTTTGATTGGGTCATAATGACGGCGTCGATTATACTTGTCATCGCAACTTGGGCAAAAGGCATTCATGCAATCCGCTTTGCTGAAGTTTTATTCACAAGCGCAATGACGGTCAACCATGTGATATTCTTCAACATAGTCGCAATCCTCATAGAACAAATCATCCTAATCTCTATTATCGTTTTTTATTTTCGGTTTTTTGCGACTCGCAAGCACAAAGACCTCCAGGAGTAAATTAGCCCTAAACATCCTGCACTTCTAAATTCCCCCTTTCCCCCTTTTGTAAAGGGGGTGTCGCAAAGCGACGGGGGTTTTAAAAAATTCACGCTCTCACAAAAAAACACGCGTCGCCAAATGAAAAGAACCGAAACCGCTCCTTAACCGCAAGGTTATATAGTTCCAACGTTTTTTCCCTTCCAATAAAAGCCGACACCAACATGACGAGGGTACTCTTCGGCAAATGAAAGTTCGTAATCATCACATCAACCATTCCGAACTCGAACCCTGGATAGATAAAAATATCTGTGTCGCCATTACATTCGCGCATTTCGCCATATCTTTTATACACGGCTTCCAGTGTCCTAACCGAAGTCGTCCCCGTCGCAACAATTTTGTTTCCCGCTTTTTTTGCTTTGTTAATAATGTCGGCGGATTCTTTTGTGACGTTATACCACTCGCTGTGCATTTGGTGGTCATAGATATTTTCAACTTTAACGGGTCGAAAAGTCCCAATCCCTACGTGCAACAAAACCTCGGCAAAAACGACCCCCTTTTTTTTGGCTTTATCCATAAGTTCAGGCGTCCAATGGAGCCCCGCTGTCGGAGCCGCAGCACTCCCCGTTTGGTCTGCATAAACCGTGTTATAGCGATTCGGGTCTTTTGGTTTTTTGTTGATATACCCAGGAATAGGCATCTCCCCAACCTTTTGCGGGTCACCGTCAAAAGACATAACCGCCGTTCCGCTTTTTGGGTCTTTTGATTTAAGGGTTCCAACAACCGTTGTTCCGCTAGTATCGCTAATCTCAATTGTTTCCCCGACCCCGAGTTTCTTTGCGGGTTTCAACAAAATCTCAAAGGAATCATCATTCACAGGTTTGTGCAACAAAAGTTCAAACTTACGACCTTTTTTACAAAGCCCAAACATTTTTGCGTTCATGACTTTTGTTGTGTTTATAACAACAACATCACCCTTGTTTAAAAAATCAACAATATCATAAAAGTGTTTAAGTTCTACCTTGTCTTTTGGTTTATTGTAAACCAACATACGGCTGGCATCACGCTTTTCCAATGGGTCGTGCGCGATTAATTCTTTTGGGAGTTCGTAATCAAAATCGTTTGTTTGCATGAACACATATTACATACAAACCGCGCGCGTAGTCAACAAAGTTGCGGCAACAGAAACGGCATTTGTTATAACGGATTTTATTACCATAGTCGGGTCAACGATTTTTGATTTTGAAACGGGAACAAACTTGTCCTCCCGCGCGTCATAACAAACCGCTTTTTCCGAGAGTTTTTTAAACACACCCCCAGGGTCAACCTCGGCATTTTCGCAAATTTGTCTTTGTATTGAACAGAGTGCCTTTGCCAAAATCATAGCCCCCGCCGTTTCAATTTTTGAAACCTCGCTTGCAATCCTTATATAGGTATAACCTCCACCCGTGACAACCCCGCCCTTTCGTGCGGAGAGTCCCGCCATCAAACCGTCATCAATTCTAAGTTTTCGCTCTTTTGTTTCAATCGCGGTCGCACAGCCAACCGATATGGTCGCAACCCCACCTGACAAACTCGCCAACCGTTTTTTAAGGGTATCAACAAGATACTCGTCCTTTGTATTTTCAATCTGACCTCGAATTTGGTCTGCACGTTTTTTTACACGCAACTTAACCTCATCATCGACCGAAGCAATAAACTTTGTACTTTTCATACCCGAAACAATCTTTTCACAAACACCAAGATGGATAGGTAACAAATCTTTAATCGTCGTATCGGACTCTCGCCCAATCACGGTCGCCCCCGTAATCGCCGCTATGTCACCTGAAAGAGCCGCATAATTTATGACCTCCGACCGAACCGCGGTTACATCAACACCCGCACGCGCACGGTTTAAAAGAAGCCCCCCTAAAACATCGGGGGTAAACTCTGGCGCAATAATGAACAGAGCATCCCCCTTGTCCTTGATATATTCCAACGTTGGAATCAGGTCTTTGATTGAATTAATCGGGTCACTGGCAATCAACACTTTGGAACTTGTAATCACAGATTCCAACTTTGTGGCATCGGTCGCAAAGTACGGACTTGCCAAAACCAAACCACATTCCAACCCGTCCGAAAAAGTAAGAGTCGTTTGCCCATGGGTGTTTTCCTCTATGATAACCGTGCCGTCAGGACCAACCGAGTCGATTGCTTTGGCAATCATCTCACCGTCGGTTTTTGAAGCACAAGAATTTGTTATAACCTCGGCAAGTTCAGCCAAAGTGTCGCACTTTTTTGCCAGTTTATCGGCGAATTGGGTCGCAACTCGGGCGGCGTCAATAAGTTCGTCTTTTAACAAAACAGGGTTTTTTTCATCCCGAGCAAGGTTTATAATCTCGTTCGCCAAAACAATTACCGAAGTCGTGCCATCCCCCGCTTGGGCATTTGTCATTTGGCTGGCTTGTTTCACAATTGTTGCTCCCAAATTTTCAATGGGGTCAGAAAGGCTCACCGAGTTCGCAATTGTCACCCCATCGTTTGTAATTATCGGGTTTAATTCGGTGCCAAGCACAACATTGCTCCCCTTTGGTCCAAGTGTCGACTTCACGACATCGCACAAAGTATTTGCACCCTTAAAAATTTTTTCACGGGCTTCGTTCCCTGTTAAGACTTTTTCTTTTGTTACTTCATTCATTTTATCACCCCCAAAATATCGTGTTCGCAAACCAAAAGGTATCTGTCCGACCCCAAACTGACCTCGGTTCCTGCGTACTTTGCGACGACAACAATGTCGTCATTCCCCAGATTTTGACTCTGCCCCTTATCAACGACGCGCATGATGTTGCTTTTGTCATCAAGCCCGCGCGGGATATAGAGCCCAGATGCGGTTTGCGAATCATCGTTTGATGCCAACAAAACGCGGTCAAAAAGTGGCTTCAACTTTTTTGCTGTTTTCATTTTGAATCCTCCATGGCGGTATGCTATCATGTGATTATGGATTTGTTACCTCGACCTGCCATAAAAAAATGGCTTGATGTTGCAAAAGAAGTTGCCAAAGGCTCTACCTGCCTAAGACCCGAAGCCCAAATTGGCTCTATCGCGGTGCGGGACGGAAAACTTTTGGCCAGCGGAATGAACGGAGTTTTTGGGAAAAAACCTGCGTGCTCTACACGCGGATACTGTATACGCACCAAGAACAATATCGAATCAGGGACAAGGCGCGAGGTCGCATTTTGCATTTGCGCCGAACAAAGAATGATTTGCGAGGCCGCAAGAAACGATATTCACCTTGAAAATGCGGACGTTATTGTGACACACCTGCCGTGTGCAATTTGCGTGCGCATGATGATTGAAACGGGGATAAAGCGCGTGTACTACGAGGTCGATTACCCTAACCAGTTCAGTCGCGACATTGCGGAAATGGCGGGGTTTGAACTGGTCAACATCAAAAAAAATTATAATTTATAAAAACCCCCGTCGCGTTGCGACACCCCTCTCAGATACAAAAAACCCCCGCCCTAACGGGCACCCCCTTTAGGAAAGGGGGAATTACCAAACAACCCATTCCCCCTTTTGTAACAACCTCGCTTCGCGAGAACGTTGGGCGACTTCGTCTTGTAAAGGGGGTGCCCGTTAGGGCGGGGGTTTTTGTGGGTGCAGTGTTTGATTTCTGGGTTTTTGGTTGGGTTTTTTCCAGGTTATTTTTGGGTTGTTCTGGGGTTGTTCTGGGGTTGTTCTGGGGTTATTTCTGGGTTCTTTTGATTAATTCATAAACGGGTTTTGGCACAAGGTTTTCCACCGACACCCCTTTGTCCAACAATTGTTTGACGCGGGAAGAACTTACACCTTTTAAATTTTTTGGCGAGTAATAGTATACAGTACCCAATCCAAAATGTTGTCGGTTCCAGCCACCAATTCTTTGTTCATACAATTTGTCCTCCTCGTTCCTCAGCCCGCGGATGAGCGTATAACATTCCATTTCCAAGGCTTTGGCACCCGTGAAGTTTGAATAAACAACACAGTCAAAGTTTTCCAAATTGTTGTCTTTTGCGGTTTTCAAAATGGCATCACGCATTTTGTTCGCGTCAAATTTTCTGTTTTTGTCCTCGTTAATCGCGATACCCACAACGATGCTGTCAAAGTTTTTTGCGCTCTGCTTAACAATATCCAAATGCCCCATCGTGAACGGGTCGAAACTCCCTGCGAAAAAACCTTTGTTTTTAAACTCTATTTCAATTACAGAGGTAAAATCTTTTTCGTTGTAATCAATAGAAAATTTGTCACGCAGGTTAAAATAATCTTCTGTGATATCGTCGCGTTTAAGAACCGATTGCCACCTGCCCTCTTTGTTTTTTTTGATAAGGTGTTTTTCATGGCACATAGCAAAATATTTTGACCAAGGGAGTAGCGCCCAATCAATAACTACATCAACCCCGCCACTTTGTGCCGAAGAAATCATGCGGTCAATGACAAACTCTATTTCTTTGTAAATCAATTTGTTGTACGAATCCATTAGGTCTTTGTTATTAAACAAAATCTCGCCAAGTTGTTTTCGGTTTTTAAAAACCCCAACAAGGTTTACAACATCGGCTTTAATTCGTTCGACCTCCAAGAGTTCGTGCACGATTTTGTCTACGTCAACCAAAAGGGCGTTTCGCTCCATACTCAATTTTCGGGCATAGACACTTTTGCCACTCCCTGATTTTCCGCACACGCCGATGATTCTGTTAAGGTTCATGTCTTAAGTATATTGACATTGCGGATTTTGTCATCTACAATTTTATACATGGCAATATTTGCGAAATATATTTTCATCACGGGCGGTGTTTGTTCAGGTCTTGGCAAAGGTGTAACATCGGCGAGCCTTGGGAGATTGCTCTCTAACCGAGGTCTTAGGGTTGTTATCCAAAAGTTGGACCCCTATATAAACATTGACCCAGGGGCGATGAGCCCGTTTGAACACGGTGAGGTCTTTGTTACAAACGACGGTGCCGAGTGCGATATTGACGTTGGGCACTATGAAAGATTTTTGGGGCGCGAATTTACAAGAAACAACAATTTGACCTCGGGAAGGATTTACAGCGACGTTATCGAAAAAGAAAGAAACGGCGATTACATGGGCAAGACAATCCAAATCGTTCCGCACATCACCGACGAGATTAAAAACGTAATGCGAAATGTTGGAGAGGGCGAAGATATCGTGATTGTCGAAATCGGCGGTACGGTTGGTGATATCGAGAGTATGGCTATGATAGAGGCTATCCGCCAGTTTAGAAAAGAATTGGGTCCAAAAAACTCTGTGTCCGTTCATTTGACACTTGTTCCCTATCTCGAGTGCAGTAGCGAGATAAAAACAAAGCCAACACAAAACTCTGTTCGTGATTTGGCGCAACTCGGGGTTTTTCCAGACTTTATAATTTGCAGAACCGAAAACCATGTGAAACTTGATACAGGTGCGCGCGACAAAATTGCTATGTTTTGCAACATTGATGACACAAGACACGTTATACACAACTATAACTGCTCTTCTATTTACGAAGTTCCACTTATTTTCAAGGAACAGGGTTTGGACCAACTGATTTTGGAATCCCTAGACGTTGTTGCACACAGAGATAATTTCAGTGAATGGAAACAAATGGTATCGAAACTCTTGCACAAGCATGAGGTAACAAAAACTATTGGTATCGTTGGGAAATATGTTGCGGTTCCTGATTCGTATCTTTCGGTTTCAGAGGCAATCAAACACGCGGCGGCAGAGTGCGGTATCAACATTGACATAAGGCTTATACCAAGTGAAGAACTTGAACGACCAAACACCGATATTGGGCATTACCTTGACCACCTCGATGGAATTATTATCCCTGGTGGCTATGGCAGGCGCGGGACAGATGGGAAAATCATGGCGGTTCGCTATGCACGTGAAAACAATATTCCTTTCCTTGGAATCTCGTTTGGCATGCAGTTGGCGATGATAGAGTTTGCAAGAAACGTTTTGGGTATAACACAGGCGCACAGCACCGAGATTGATTCCGAAACAAAACAGCCTGTTATCTATAAAAACCCAAACGGGGTCAGAAAAGGTTTGTTCCCAAGCGCGGTTGAAAAAGGGAGTACGACCTATAAAATGTATGGCAAGGCAAAAATTTCCGAGCGACACAGGCATAACTTTGAGTTCAACAACAAATATGCAAAAAAGTTCACAGACAACGGCATGATGATTACCGCGAAAAACGATAAGGACTTTGCAGACGTGGTTGAATTGATTGCGCATCCGTTCTTTGTCGGAACAATTTTCCACCCAGAGTTTACATCTCGCCCGTTTGCGCCTCACCCAATTTTTAAAGGCTTTGTAAAAGCAGTAAAGGAGATTAAAAAATGAACATGAACATGGAAAACATCGAGCATCTTGGTTTGCTCCGCCCTGACAAGAGTATCCAGTATGATTCTGTGCTTGAATACATCAAGACTATTGGTGACAAAAAACAGAAACAAACAAAAACCGAAGATTACGGTATAGTAAATTCGATATCGGACCTTAGAGAGGACAAGGTTATCAAAAGTCCAGGCTATGACAAGGTTTTTTTGAACGCAAAAAAGCGCGACGGAGAGGGCGACGGAGATTATTTTGTTGCTCCGCGTGTAGTCGAGTAAGGAGATAATCATGATAAAATTTGAAGAACTTAACATTGAACAATTTGTTTTGGAACTAAAGCAAAAAAAATTCACCGCAACCGAAGTTGTGAAATATTTTTTGTCCAAAATAAAAAAAGACAAAAGAAACTCGGTTTTAGAATCGTTTGACAAGTCGGCACTTAGGCAAGCCGTCATCATTGACGAAAAAATTGCGTCGGGAGCAAAAGTTGGGAAACTTTGCGGGGTTCCGATTATTATTAAGGATAATATCTTTTATGCGGGACACAAATCCGCGGCCGCCAGCAAAATGTTGGAAGATTTCGTTGCCCCTTATAATGCGACGATTGTTGACAAACTTTTGGCGGAGGACGCAATCATTATTGGGCGCGCAAACATGGACGAGTTCGCAATGGGAACGACAGGAAGCCTAAGTGCGTTCGGAAAAACACTTAATGCAAAAAGCGATAACCACTATGCAGGTGGAACAAGTTCGGGCTCGGCAAGTGCAGCCGCTAGCGGACTTTGTCTAGCCGCGATTGGTTCGGATACGGGAGGCTCTGCCCGTTGCCCTGCCGCATGGAACGGGGTTTTTGCGATTAAACCAACATATGGAACCGTGAGCCGATACGGGATTACGGCCATGGCTTCGAGTTTTGACCAAGCAAGTCCAATCGCAAAGAACGCAAAAGATACGGCTTTGGTTTTATCAGTCATGCGAGGCAAATCCAAAAACGACGCGACAAGCATCGACATTAAACCTGTGAAATTTGGAAAGAAACTCCGCATTGGTTACGTGAAACAAGTTTGGGAACACAAAAAAGACATACAAAAATCAGAACGGTATGAGAAACTTTTTGAGAACTTAAAAAACATGGGGCACGAGATTGTGAACCTTGATATAAAAAACATGGGTACCGCATTGACGGCTTATTATGTAATCGTGCCTGCCGAAGTATCGAGCAACATGGCGTGCTTTGACGGGCTTAGGTATGGGGCGAGGTCAAAAGAAGAAAAAAACATCGAGGAATTTTACAAAGCCACGAGGTCAGAAAATTTTGGCTCGGAAGTACGCAGGCGTATCAACATTGGCAATCTTGTGATGAAAGAAGAAAACATAAACACCATTTATAATGGGGCGAGGACGATGAGGGCGGAACTTAAAAACGAATTTGCCGAAGCGTTCAAAAAATGCGACTTTATAATAACACCTGTGACACCAAACGAGGCTTCAAAAATCGGGGAAATCACCGACCCGTTGCAGGCGTACCTTATCGACCTATTCACAATCGTTGCGAACATGACGGGTTGCCCTGCCCTTGCGATACCATTTGGAACGGGAAACACGGGGATGCCACTTGGGATGCAACTCTTGGGGGCAGCCCATTCGGATGACGCATTATTCGCGGCAGAAAAGATTATTCAGGAGGCAATGAAATGAGCAAATATGAAGTAACCATAGGCTTGGAAATCCACGCCGAGTTAAACACAAAGACCAAGGCTTTTTGCGGTTGTGCAAACGAATACGGTGCCAAGCCAAACACAAACGTTTGCCATGTGTGTCTTGCGATACCTGGGACATTGCCACTTATAAACCGTGCGGCGGTGGAAAAAACCATTGCGGCGGGTCTTGCCATAGATTGTAAAATCAACGATATAGCGGTTTTTGAGAGAAAACATTATTTCTACCCCGACCTTGCAAAGGGCTACCAAATCAGCCAACTTGAAAAGCCGATTTGTTTAGGCGGGGGGATAAAACTTGGAACTGGCAAATTTATTCGTTTGAACCGAATCCATTTGGAGGAGGACGCGGGGAAACTCTTGCACAATGCGGTGAGTCAAATATCTTTGGTTGATTACAATCGCGGAGGGGTGCCGCTTATCGAGATTGTTACCGAACCCGACATTGCAAATGCCACCGAGGCCGTAGAATTTTTAGAAGAAGTTCGCCAGCGTTTGGTTTACGCAGGCGTTGCCGAGTGCCGTATGGAGCAAGGGGGTATGCGCTGTGACGTGAATATTTCTTTGAAACCAAAAGGGGCAAAAAAACTTGGGAATCGTTGCGAGGTTAAGAACCTTAACAGTTTTAAAAGCGTTGCCCGCGCAATCGAATACGAAGCCAAGCGTCAAAGTGAACTTTTGGATAAGGGTGAAACAATATCTGTTCAAACCCGCAAATGGGACGAGGGCGCAGGAAAAACTACCCTCATGCGCGACAAAGGTGAGGCTTACGATTATCGGTACTTCCCCGACCCTGATATTTATCCAATTCGCATTACCGACAGAGATGTTGCGGAGATTAAAGTTGCGATGCCCAAATTGGCGCACGAGTTAAAAACCCAGTTCGTGACCGAGTTTGGTTTGCCAGAATACGATGCGCATGTTCTTACAAAGAACAAATTATTGGCACATTTTTATTTGGACTGTGTGACTTTGTTGAAAGAACCAAAAGCCGTTAGCAACTGGACAATGGTTGACATCGGCAAGATGATGAACGACGCAAACACCGATGTACCGCCAGTGACGCCCGCGCAATTGACCGAGATTATCAAAATGGCAATGGATAAAACCATTACCAAGACGATTGGGTTGGAGTTATTGCAAAAAGTTTCGGGCGATTCCCGCAAATCACCAAAGAAAATTGCCAAGGATATGGGTCTTTTGGACGGGGTTTCAGATGCCGAGATTAAAAAGATTTTTGAGGCTGTAAAAAAAGATAAGCCTGCCCTTGTGGATGATTTCAAAAATAACCCGCAGAAAGTCTTGCCGTTTATCATTGGGCAAGTTATGAAAAACACGCGGGGCCGCGCCAAGAGCGAAATCGTCGAGAAACTTGCAAAAGAGTTTTTCAAGTAACCAAAGTTTTTTACCAAAATAAAAACGCGCCTGAACCCAAGCGCGTTTTTTAAAAACAAAATATTTAGAACGTACCAATTTGTTCTACTTCGTCTGGTCCAAGGTTTACGACATTCGATGTTGTGGTTGTTGTTTCCCCAAAAAAGTTTGGTGTGCGGAGTTTTGATTCCAACCCTGTGCTTTTCAAAAAAGTAGGGCAAAAACTCGACGTCGCGGAAACGTACTTTGTAGACGGTAAGTCAGATTTATAACTCATGCACATACATTAACATATGCACCGAACCTTTGCAAGATGTATTTTTTATTTTCTGATAAAAAAATTAAATATCAAGTAACACTAAAATCCTATTCAGAACCATCATGCCACGGTCGGTGCAGGCAATGTTTTTTCCGTGACGAATCATAAGCCCTTGCGCAACAAAATCGTCAACAATTTTTTTGCGACCCGAGAGCAATTTTTCATCAACCCCGTCGGTGAGCCTTAACCCCAACATAACGCGGTCAGCGTCAGACCACTTTTCACCAAAGTGTGACTTTGCCCCGCGCCCAAAGCCAAGCCACTCCCCGCACGTCCAGTAACATAGGTTGTGTTTGCTTTGAAATTTTTGTTGCGCATAATTAGAAACCTCGTATCGCTTATGTCCACACTGTTCTAATACTTTTACAACACGGTTTTGTTCAAAAACACTTTTGTCCTCGTCATATGGCGGGAAGTTGTCGCTTGTCAAGGCATACGCAGACACGTGTTCAAGCATGCGCAAATATCTTTTCGGCAAAACAAGTTTTCCACCTGGGACACTGTGGATAAGGTCGATGCTAACATTTTCAATGTGCTTCCTCGCGAGTTTTATTGCACGCTTGGCGGTTGAAACACTGTGTTTCCGCCCAAGGATTTTAAGTGTACGGGGAGAGAAACTCTGTACCCCAATCGAAACTCTGTTAATACCAAAATTTTTATAAGCAACAAGTTTTTCCTCCGTCAAAGAACACGGGTTGCATTCAATTGTAATCTCGGGGTTATCCGAAATATTAAAGCGGGAATTTATTGCGAACAAAATCCGCCCAATAAAACGGTGTGGGATAAAACTTGGGGTGCCTCCGCCGAAGTAAATTGTTTCGACGGTGTGTTTGCTTGTGTCGTGTTTGCAAGCAGCAATTTCCGCGCAAAGACTGTCGGTATATTCGCCTACGTCGCCACCAACCGAAGATTCAAAGTCACAGTACGGGCAACGGTTTTGGCAAAACGGGATGTGCACGTAGATTGAAAGCGGTTTTGATTTGTTCGCACTTGTTTTCATGTTTTCAAAATACTTATAAACACCTCGGACGGAACTTCTACGTTACCAAGCATCCTCATGCGCTTTTTGCCTTCTTTTTGTTTTTCCAAAAGTTTTCGTTTCCGCGAAATGTCGCCGCCATAGCATTTTGCTGTAACGTCTTTTCTAAGTGCCTTGACGGTTTCGCGCGCCAAGATTTTGCTACCAATCGCGGCTTGAATTGGAATTTCAAACATTTGGCGCGGTATAACGTCTTTTAATTTTTCAACGATAATTTTCCCGCGGTCATAGGCGCGCTCTTTATGAACAATCAATGACAAGGCATCACAAATCTGTCCATTCAACATAATGTCCATTTTGACGAGGTCGCTTTGTTGGTATCCCGCATCGTTATAATCAAGTGACGCATATCCACGGGAACAACTCTTTAATCGGTCGAAAAAGTCATACACGATTTCATTGAGGGGCATTTTGTACTTTAATGTTGCCCTCGCCATAGATGTTGACGGTGCGTCCTTGCGCCCTCCGCCGTAAACGATATCAACCAAAGAGCCACGGCAGTCGTCGGCAAGGCTCATGAGCGGACCGATGTATTCTTGTGGTGTGTAGATGTCCAAATCTACAAATGGTTCATACAACGATTTGATGGTGTCGGGTTTCGGCATATTCGCGGGGTTCGAGATTTCTAACTCTGCCCCGTCGGTTTTTTCGATTTTGTAACAAACACTTGGCGCCGTCGTGATTAGGTCGAGGTTAAATTCACGCTCAAGTCGTTCGGTGATGATTTCCATATGCAGTAGTCCCAAGAACCCTACCCTAAAACCAAAACCGAGTGCAACGGAAACCTCGGGTGAAAACTCCAAAGCCGCGTCGTTGAGTTTTAGCTTATCAAGTGCGTCTTTAAGGTCGTTATATCGGTCACCGACGGTGGGAAACAAACCCGAGAACACAACGGGTTTGACCTCTTTGTAACCAGGGAGTGCGACCTTGGCTGGGTTCGCGGCAAGGGTGATTGTGTCGCCTACTCGGATTTCGGCAATGGTTTTGATGCTCGCGGTTACATAGCCGACATCACCTGCCAACAATGTGTCAACTGGTGTTTGGTTTGGTTTAAAAATACCGACTTCGACTACGTCAAAGGTTTTGCCACTACTAAAAAACTTGATTTTATCGCCTGCTTTGACCTTTCCGTCCACGATTCTGACAAAGCAAATCGTTCCGCGATAATTGTCATAAAAGCAATCAAACACAAGGGCGCGCAAAGGTGCGGTTTCCTCTCCGTTTGGTGGAGGCAAAAACGTTATAACCTGCTCTATAATATCTTCGATTCCGATGCCTGCTTTTGCGCTTGCAAGAGGGGCTAGGTCCGCATCAATTCCGATTATGTCTTTGATTTCTTGGCGAACTTCTTCGGGGCGTGCGGCGGGCAGGTCGATTTTGTTTATTACGGGAACAATCTCTAAACCGTTGTCCATTGCCAAGTACGCATTTGCAAGGGTTTGGGCTTCGACACCTTGTGCGGCGTCAACAACCAATATTGCCCCCTCGCAGGATGACAAAGAGCGTGAAACCTCGTACGTAAAGTCCACATGCCCTGGCGTGTCGATTAGGTTTAGGGTATATTTTTTTCCTTTGAAATCGTAAAACATTCGGGTGGGGGTCAGTTTTATTGTAATACCGCGCTCGCGCTCTATATCCATAGAATCCAAAAGTTGCGCCTCCATGTCGCGCTTTTGCACGGTGCCCGTGAACTCCAACAACCTATCGGCAAGGGTTGACTTGCCATGGTCGATATGGGCCACAATGCAAAAGTTGCGGATAAATTCTTGACGGCTCATTTTACACCACCCATAGTAACATCAACACACTCGACACACCGTATATTGTGGTTGTACGTGCGCGTCAAAAAAAGTTTACCACTCAGTTTACCACTTCGTACCGAGATTCGTACCGCATTCTGCCGTTTCATGGAACAAGTATACCTCGATTTTTAGCAAAAGTAAATCAGTATATTAAAATTGCATAAAGTATTTTTTACAAACAAAAACCCCTCACCGTATGGCAAGAGGCTCTCGTTTTAGAAAGGCAAGTTCACATTCCGAAGAAGTGTCCGTATCTTTCACATAACGGCAAAAACCAGTCAATTGTATTCGGCAATTTGTAGGAAGTTTACAAGGCATAATATTTGCATCTTTACAAATTGTCAATGTTGTGATACGATGTTATATGAGTAAACCAAGAGTCCTTGTAAACTATGTCGAAGCTGGCATGGGTCATATTACAAGTGCAATGTCTGTGGCGGACAGTTTGCGTGAGCATTATGGCGATGAACTAGAAATAATTGATGCCCACATGTTCCGTGACACAGAGAACAAGCATCTTGCGGAATTTGGGCGGTACCTTTCCGAGGGCACAAAATCATTTAGCAAGTCCAAATATCTAAGCGATTTTAACTTTGCCATGCGCGACATGCTTGGACCGCAGAAACTGTTGAAAGTTACACACGAACTTTTCCCAAAAGCAAAGAAAGCCGCAATCAAGTTTTTCAGAAGCATCGAGCCAGATGTTATTGCTACGACACACTTTTCTGATGCGTACTTTGCAAAAAGTTATCAAAAGCGCAAGAAAAGTAAACCATGCAAAGTCGTAACATACAACCCTGATTTCGACATGTTTGGTATGTGGAACAACAAAACCGACCTATTCATTGTCAACAACCCGATAGCATACGGGCAGGCCCTTGCGCAAAAATTCAAAAAGAAAAATCTTCGCCAAGTTCCATTTTTGATACGCAAAGATATTGCAAATTTTGGTCTGACAAAAGAACAATGCCGCGAAAAACACGGACTGCCACAAGACAAGTTCACTGTGGTATTAACCGACAGCATCTATGGTGCGGCGAGGTTGCGTCCGTTCACAGACGAACTACTTAAAACAAAATCCGATATGACAATCATACCTGCCGTAGGTAAAAACCAAGAGTTGATGAGCCTTTATTCTGGGCTCTCTCAAAATCAGCCTGGTAATATAACACTTAACCCTGTTGGATTAAGGCTTGATTTGTTTGAATTTTATAAAGCCGCCGATGTTGCCGTCGTAAAAGCAGGTCCTAATACATTGCTTGACTGTGGGTTTATGGGAACGCCTGTAATTACTAACTTTTTTGCAACGCCTACCGAGGAATTTTCCAAAAACCTGTTCATCCAAGAATACGGTATGGGAGAAGAAATAACAGATGCCGAGGAGTGCCGAAAACGATTAGAGGCGTTTGCGAGTGACCCTGCCCTGCTTGAAGGTTATAGAGAAAACGCCGAAAGACATTTCAATATAAATGAAACAGGAGGCAAGGCAATCGCCGACATAATATATGAAAGTTCAATTTCTTAATCCATTCAGCGTAGACAATATTGCCGTGTCCGTCGTTGAAAACGATGACAGTCGGAATATTTTGTTACTCGATTTTGGTCCAAGCGTGGCAAGTCATTTGCTTAGAACCGACATACTTACCACTTCAAAGAAAAAACAAATCGTGGCTTTTGGGTCACACATTCATTCAGACCATGTTGGCGGTGCCAAGCAACTTGAAAACTTGTGCGACATACTTCCCGACACAAAACTCTCTTTTCTCTTACCGCCTGAATCTTCACGTCCTTCGATGAGTAGACAACGTAGCCAAATGACATCTGCCCTTAACAAACGTCTTTCAAAGATAACACAAATCTCACCCGACGAAGTGCGCGACATTTTTGGTCTTAAAAACATCGACTTCGAGGTCGCACGCCACAATCCAGTCGATAATGTTCACACAACAGTTTTGATTATGGAAATGCTTGGTGACAAACAAAGGAACAAAACTTTTTTTGCGGCTGACAATGATGATAAAGATTTTCTTAAAGACGTGCTTGAAGATCCAACTCTTTTTGAGGTCAATCAAGATGTGACTTTCAAAAGCCATGGACTTGGTTTACATTTTACATTGAAAAAACTTGAAAAACTTGCATCAAAATTGGAACTTACTGATGAAGACAAAAAACGAATAATCGGTATGCACTTCTTTAACAAAAAAGTTGCAAGGAAAATGGAGTCAAAAGGTTACGGCTCAGCGCGGGAACGTCTTTACACCTGCGCTCAATTGTGATAAACTTTTTATATGAACCGAAAATTCAAAATAATAACCGCAAGCATTTTGGCATTTTTGTTTTTGCTCGGCGGGGGTATTGCCACATTTTTTTTGTGGCCAACTGGCGATGACGATGATGGGTTTATAAATATCGGAATGAACATAAGTGGCTCGCCGTATTTTTTTGCTCGCCAGTTGATATTCAATGATGTTATGAAAACACGAAACCATGTTTGGGGAACAGAACAAATTTGGCAAGGCGGTTTCACGGGCAATATTCACGCCGATGGATATCCGCTTGGGTTTACACCTAATCGCCCCACCTACCTTTGGAACGAATCTGCCCCAGCGGTTTTAATTAACAACATTTATGCGGGTGAATATGTGTTTTTATATGATGGAGAGGGTGTCATTCATTTTTTCGGCGGCGTGGAAATTGTTTCATCACAACCAGGGCGCAAAAATCTCACTCTTTCAGAGTCCACGACCCAACGCGGTGTTGTTATTCGCCAATCTAACCCAAGCAATCATTTGCGCAACTTTCGCATGATTCCCGTGCGATACGCAAATAACGAAAGCACAATGCCGCTGTTCAGACGTGACTTTTTATCCGCACTTGGTGGCATGCACGCAATTCGGTTCATGGACGCGCAAGCCACAAACGACAGTATCCAACGATATTGGCAAAACCGCCCACGGGTGAATGACTGGTCATGGCATAGACCTGGGCTTGGATTACCCTTGGAAGTTATGATTGACCTTGCAAATGAACTTGGAACCGACGCGTGGTTTTGCGTTCCACACTTGGCAGACGACAATTATATACGAGAGATGGCACGCCTTATCCGTGGGCGCCTTAACCCAAATTTGCGACTGTTCATCGAGTACAGCAACGAGATTTGGCACCCTGGCTTTGCACAAGGACGATGGGTCAATAATCCAAATAATGCTTGTACCCATGTCGTGACAGAATTAAATCGAATCCAGCAGCAATATGCGAATCAATGGAACAACAACGCTAATCATCACAAGCAGGCATTTTTGATGGCGCGGACGTTCCGAATTTTCGAGCAAGAGTTCGCGGGAACTTACCGCAACCGCCTCGTCACCGTTGGGGTTAAAACCCACATGCACCTGCCGTTCATGCAAGAAACAATTGATTTTTGGAAATCAACCGACGATTTGCCTGACGCCATTTCAATTACCGCATATTTTAATTTCACCCAAGTCGATCATGATAGATGGATGCAAAACCCAAGTACCGTTACTGCGAATGATGTCTTGCAGGCAATTTTTGATGGCTGGGATTATTATGTCGAGAGCCAAACCAACATGGCGAACCTAATAAATGCAAGCGGCGCGAAACTTATTGTGTACGAAGGT
The DNA here is from genome assembly GCA_009787915.1 of Bacillota bacterium. Classification (GTDB taxonomy): domain Bacteria; phylum Bacillota; class Clostridia; order Christensenellales; family UBA1242; genus WQSK01. The sequence goes on along the minus strand of WQSK01000006.1, from coordinate 6,288 downwards.
GGTCAGCACATGCAGCCTTGGAATCAACAAGTCTGGCCGTATAATCAAGCGGTTTGGGACGCACAGATTCATCCGCGAATGCACGAACTTTATATGAAAAATTTCAAACTTCACAAAAAGTTAGGCGTTGATTTGTTCATGCACTTTGCGTTTGTGGGTACACGGGAATCGCGATATGGTTCGTGGGGTGCACTTGAAAATGTTGGTGATTATAATGCACCTAACATGATGCAAGTCGCTCCAAAGTGGCATGCAATTATACAGGCAAACAACCGTCTTTCAAGGTAGAAGTTTACCAATTAGTTTACCACTTCGTACCCAAAACGACACTTTATGACATATTTTTATCCGCTATATAGTGTTTTGGAAACTATTAAACCACTATATGTTTGAAATATCTATGTAGGTGACGATGCAAAAGTTGCGGATGTATTTTTGGCGGTCAGACATTCAAACATTATAGCAGAAGCCGTTTGAATCAGTCAACATGGTTCAAGAGTCTTTTTCCAAACGCTTGAACAAATTATAGTATCCGATTTGCCCTGTGCTCTCGAAAAGTTCCCATGCAAGTTGCGCCGTCATGTTTGATTTTTGTTCGTCCATGGTATATATTATTTACAGGTCGGACGTGAAAAATACAGAAATCGTTTTTGGAATTGTCATAAAAACAAAGAAGGTGGCGGAAGCCGACCTAAGGGTTACGTTGCTCTGTGCCGAGGGACTCAAAAACTTTACGGCTTCTGGTGTTTTGAAAAAGGGTGCCAAGTTAACATCCTCCACACAACTTTTCACAATCGCCGAGTTTTCAATTATCGGTCACAAAATTGTTGGCGCACACGTGGTTAATCCTTGCCATGACATTACAAAAGACATAAAACGATATTACCTTGCCTGTGCAATTTGTGAGGTGGTACGCCGTGTTGCTTCGGTTGGGGAAACAAAAGATTTACAAAAAATATTTTTGCTAACCGTCGGGGCGTTGTCGGACCTTTCTGACGGCTCGCAAACGCGTGCGGTTTTTACGGAATACTTTACCGCCGTGTTGGTGACGCTTGGGTACGGTATAGATGAAAAAACCGATATCAATACCGCATATGTCAGGTACCTTGATATTCAAATCCCTGACACGAGGATGTACCTGTGAAAGACCGAGTTATTTTGCATTGTGATTTGAACAATTTTTTTGCATCGGTAGAGATTTTGAAAAACCCAGAACTTCGGGGCAAAGCCGTAGCGGTTTGCGGTGACCCTAAGATGCGTCACGGGATAGTCTTGGCAAAGTCCGAGCCTGCAAAAAAATGCGGTGTCAAAACAGGTATGCCGATTTGGCAGGCAAAACAACTCTGCCCCAACATTGTTATTGTCAGCACAAATCATTCGGATTACAACAAATATAGCAAACTTGCGCGCGAACTTTATTATCGTTTCACCGACCTAGTAGAACCGTTTGGGTGTGACGAGTGTTGGCTTGATGTAACGGGTTCATTGAAACTTTTTAAATCCACACCGTTTGAATTGGCCGAAACAATCCGAAACACAATGCGCGAGGAGTTGGGCCTCACAATTTCGGTTGGGGTTTCGTGGACAAAAACTTTTGCAAAACTGGCAAGTGACATCAAAAAACCCGATGCCACGACCGAGATTACACGCGACAATTACCGCGACATCATATGGAAGTTACCAATCACAGATTTTTTAAACATAGGTCGGAAAACCGCCAAAGTTTTGGAAAAACAAAATATCCTGAGTGTTGGTGATTTGGCCGTTGCAAATGCGGAAGTTCTTAGGGGTCACCTTGGAATCGGCGCGTATAAATTGATTGACGCGGCAAACGGTGTTGATGATGACCCTGTGTCTTTGGCAACCGACAAACACGAAATCAAAAGCGTCGGGAATGGAACCACGTTGCATAGAAACCTTTTGTGCCTCTCGGATGTGTCGCAGGTGTTGTATCTGTTGTCCGAGGAAATCGCCTACCGCATGCGCAAAAAAGGTGTCAAAGGCACCACGGTCACGGTATCGGTTCGCGGAGTCACCCTAGAATGGATATCTACCCAAGAAACCATAGCGAAAGCTACAAGTTCCGCAAAAAACATACACGCAAACGCCTTGGAGATATTCAAAAAAATGTGGAGGTTGCCTGAATCCGACCCCGTCACAAAAAAAATCGGCAACCATGCCCAGGGTGTGCCTCAAACAAACGTTGGTGGCTCGCCAGTCATGACGAGCGCCAGTGAGGAACAACGTTCACGCGTTAGCGGGGTTGTTATGTCACTCAGAGTCAAGGTATCAAACCTTGTGACGGACGAAGAGCAAATTTGTTTTTTTGATGAAACCAACGAAAAAGACAACGATAAGTTGGGGAAACTCTTTGACAAGATTCGCGCAAAATACGGAACCGAGAGCATCATGTTCGGAACAGGTATCACGGGCGAGTTCAAACTCGATTTCGAAGTTATTGACGAGTTTCACGTATGAAACACTAGGTCATTTGCAATGCTGTTTACAGCGTTTAGGGACTCACGCAAAACCCAATCGGGGTCCTTCCCCATTTTTTTGCACATATCCGTGAATCGCGCTGTCCCAATGGCACAATCTTTGTTCGCAAACATTTCCTTAATAGTCGCAAGGTCGCGAACACCCTCGGTAGACACCGCGAACCCAGCAATTTGGTCGACGGCGATGAAGGTGTACTCCATGTAACAATTTGGTTCGACATCCGACAAAGACCCAAACCCGTGCGCCATAATTGCGTGTATTTGTTTTTTGCAAAGTTTTTCCAAAGCAAGGACATCAGTAACAACTTGATTCGGTTTGTCGTAAAAAATATCATAGACCAACCCGTGCAAAATTCCGACTTCGGACCAAAAGGTTTCGTCCTCGCCCGCCATGCCCGCAAAGTATCCAAGACACGCCGACACCGCCCGCACATGGTTCAACAGGTCCACATTGGTCGAATATTTTTTGAGGGTCGCAAGGGCTTTTTCGTTTTGCACAAAACTACAATACCACATGTTGTTCAGATATGTCCAATTTCCCGCCACAAATTTCGACCTTGAACCAAACGCCGTCGGGGACACCCTTCCCAGTCGTGTCCTCGATTAGGCTTCCCACCGTGTGGTACGGGATTCCGTTTTCCATAACGGTTTTTGTCCAATGGTGGTGTCCGTTAAAAACACAAAGCAAGTTTTTTGACTCGTGCAAGACGTCCTTAACCGCATCCTCGTTTTCAAGAAACCCCTCCGCCCGATACAAATCGCTTCCGAACCAGTGATTCCCCGCAAGGTCGTCTTTCGCCAATCCAAAATGTGTAAACACAATGGTCGGGAGTCTGTTGTTTTTTAAATCGTTTTTCAACCACAAAAGGTCTGCGTCACTGATTGTACGTTTCATTTTGTAACCGCCTGGCATATCGGTTTCTTTGTCGCTCGGGCTTAAAAACACGAGGTGGTGACCACCAACATCAGCCGAGAACGTCGGCTTTTCCTGCCCCAAGAGATTTGCGACTTTGGCGGGTTCAAGGTTTATAACCTCGTGGTTGCCAACACACGAAAACAGTGGCGCATTTATTTGTTTTAAAACACTGGATATTTTTTCCAAGTTTTTTGTGTCCGTTTGCACGTTAACGTGTTCAATAATGTCGCCCAAATTGACAACTGCATCAGGCGCAAAATCGTTTATGTCTTTTACGAGTTTCGAAAACAACGGCTCGGCAAACCGTATAAGTTTTCGCTCTAAACCACGATAGTACTCTGTATCGCCAAGACGGCGAAAATGCAAATCCGAAAATATCGCAAGTTTTATTTCGCCACCTCGGTGTGTCTAAGTTCCCTAATCACGTTGACTTTAACCTGTCCTGGATAAGTCATTTTTTCCTCGATTTCCTTTGCGATTTCTTTTGCAAGGAAAACCGCTTTTTCGTCGCTGACGTCGCTTGGGCGTACGATTACGCGGATTTCGCGACCCGCAGATATCGCATACGCCTTGTCAACCCCAGGTTTTGAATCGGCGATTGCTTCAAGGTCTTTAAGCCTTTGCACATAGTTTTCAACATTTTCGCGCCTTGCCCCAGGTCGTGTTGACGAAATCGCGTCAGCAACCTGAACAATGATAGCCTCCAAACTATTGTAAGGAACATCCCCGTGGTGAGCCTCGATACAATGAATAACCTCGGGGCTTTCTTTGTATTTTTTTGCCAAATCCACACCAATCGAAACGTGAGTACCATCAACTTCGTGGTCGGTTGCTTTACCAAGGTCATGTAAAAGCCCCCCGCGTTTTGCAATCGCTTCGTTTGCGCCAAGTTCAACCGCCAACAACCCCGCAACGTGGCAAACCTCGCGGCTGTGGTTCAAAATGTTTTGTCCGTAACTGGTTCTGTATTTCAAACGACCCAAAGTTTTCACAATCTCTGGGTGCAAACCATGGACTTTACAATTATAAGCAAGTTGTTCCCCCGCCTCTTTAATCGCTACTTCCATATCTTTTTTTACGTGGGCAACAACTTCTTCGATTCGACCTGGGTGAATGCGCCCGTCGCTGACGAGTTTTTCAATCGCGCGACGTGCAATTTCGCGGCGATACGGGTCAAAGCCCGACACCGTAATTGTTTCAGGCGTGTCATCAATAATGAGTTCCACACCCGTTGCGGCCTCGATAGACCGAATATTGCGACCCTCGCGCCCGATGAGTTTCCCTTTGATGTCGTCGTTTGGTATTGCAACCGAAGATATCATAACCTCGCTGCTGTGGTCGGCGTTGACACGTTGAACCGCCTGAGTGATGATGTTTCTTGCGCGCTTTTCGGCGTCCTCTTGAGCATCATTTTCGATGCGCTTGACCATCTCGGCTGCATCGGTTTTGGCATCGTCAACCAAACTCTCGACCAACTCTTTTTTGGCCTGCGCTTTTGTGAGTCCCGTAATCTTTTCCAACTTTGTGACGGCGTCTTGGACTTTTGCTTTTGCATCAACCAAATTTTTGTCGACCTGCTTTTTCGTGTTCTCGATGTTAGAACGAATCGATTCTATCGACAACTCTCTGTTCGTGATTGTTTCTTCGCGTTTCGACAACTGTTCTTCGCGCGAGTTCACACGGCTTTCCAATCTGGCAACTTCACCTCTTCTCTCCCTCAACTCTTGTTCAAACTGGACTTTGTGTTTGTGGGTTTCTTCCTTGGCCTCAAGCATCGCTTCTTTTTTCAAAGTAGATGCCTCTGCCAATGCCTTTTCAATAATTTTGCTTGCACTTTTGTGGGATTTTTCGGCAACTTTTCGCTCTAACAATACTTTTAAAAAGTACCCGCCGAGGAAACCAACCACAAGCGCAAACAAGATACTGATGACAATAACTGCTGTTTGCATTGTTTTTCTCCTATTAAATTTTGTTGTAGTGTAACGCGAAGTACTTATGTATATGGTGATACGGCACGCCCGCCGTCAATACTACACATAACAATTATAACCCGAGCCTCAATTAAAGTCAAGTGGCGACGCGGTATTGCTATATAATATATGGGTGCTAAAATTTAAAAACCCCCGTCGGTTTGCGACACCCCTCCCAGATACAAAAAACCCACGCCCTAACGGGCACCCTCTCATTGGCAATAAAAAACCCCGTCTGCCTATCGGCATCCACCCCCTTTAAGAAAGGGGGAATTTTTACCCGAACTCATTCCCCCTTTTGTAAAGGGGGGCACGGGGGAACTTTAGCGTCCGAGATTCTATTGGGGGTTTTTGCAATGAGGGGTGGCGCGAAGTGACGGGGGTTTTACAAAACCCAGAATAAAACCAAGAACAACCCAGAAATAACCTGGAAATAACCCAGTTAAAAACCCAAAAAATGTTGATATTTTTCAACAGCCATGGTATTTTTGCTTATGGAAAACACAATTGACCTAGTTGAACAGGAACGCATAAGGCGAGAAAAATTGCAGGCCTTGAAAGATTCGGGCAACGACCCTTTTGAAATCGTGAAGTTTAAAAAGAGCCATAGTGCGGGTAAAATCCTTGGCACATTCGAAAAAGTGGAAGGCAAAAAAGTGTCTGTTGCGGGGCGCATTGTTTTAAAGCGCGCAATGGGCAAAGCAAGTTTCATCCACATCTTGGACGAGAGTGGCAAGATTCAACTCTATGTTTCAATCAACGACATCGGCGAGGAACTCTATGCGCGGTTCTTGGACTGGGATTTGGGCGACATTGTTGGTGCTACGGGAAAAGTTTTCAAAACCAAAACGGGTGAAATTTCCGTGCACGCCAGCCAAATTGTTTTGCTTGCAAAATCCATTAA
>WQSK01000005.1 GCA_009787915.1 Bacillota bacterium | reverse complement strand
GTGGAGGGCCGTGACCCAATTGACATGCCCGAACCGCTTGAACCCGCATGGCCAGAACATGAAACACATAATGGCGGTGCTTCTATGTCCTCTGGCGGTCATGGTCACGACCTGATGCACGTACATCGTCTTTCTGCGCGAGAGCAAAACCGTCTGTTTAAAATGTCACATGAAGAACTTGTTGCTGCAACACTGGAGGAGGGCACATGTTGTTGGCACAACGCGTTGATTGCGCGATTGGATGAACTTGATAGAGCCGAAACGGCTCCACGTCCAAGACTTTTTGGAAGGCGCAGAGCGAATACAGTGGAGGAAATGACCGATGACAAATAAAAACGTGAACAAAGACATAGCCGATGCGTTGGATGCGTTTTTGACACTTGGTCAAAACCCTGTGGATGAAAAAGCAAAAGCGAAACTAAAAGAAATTTGCGAGCGTAACAAGATTACCCTTGAACAGTTAAGTCAATCTGTTATGAACGCCGTGAAAGAAACCAAATAATTGATGTCAGCAAAAACAATAAAAAACCCCCACCGATTACAAGGAGCAAAATCTCCATGGGAAAAATCGGGGTATAGGAATCTTGTGTGAAACTGCCTTGGTCAGTGACGCTTGTGTCAGGGGGCGGTGTGCCGACTTGGGTATTATCGCCCCCATCCGTTGGGTTAAGGTGCCTGTCAATAAGGATGCTTAAGGTCGCGATTCCAGCACCAAAGTTGTTATCCCAACCGTTTGGTGAATAAGCAATGTCAAGAATTTTGTTTCTTATCATTGTGTTCGTCCCTGGCTCGATTTGTGCATCGGTATAGATTAAAAGTAGCGCGGCGATAGCCGAAACATGAGGGGCCGCCATAGACGTTCCCCATGACCAAGCATACCCGTGAGGTCCACTAGGTCCGTGCCTCCATGCACTTAAGATTTCCCAACCTGGTGCCGCGATGTCAACACCAACACCATAGTGAGAAAAATATGCTGGGTTATCATCCCTATCTGATGCCGCAACCCCTATTACATGAGGGTATCTTGCAGGGAAATCGGCGGGGGAAAGGCTATCATTTCCTGCGGCGGCAACAACAACGATACCTAGGTTTGTGGCGGAACGAATGCTGTTATATAGGATTGCGTCTTGGGTTCGGGCACCTAAACTCATGTTAATAACCGAAACGTTTGCGGTGATTGCGCGTGCGATTGCATTTTGGATGCTTAGACTATCGGTAATCATACTTTCTGGGAAAACATTAAAGGGCACAATCATTACATTGTCGGGGGTGTTGTCGACAATTGTGCCTGCGACGTGCGTGCCGTGTCCGTTCGGGTCGGTCATTACATTAGTGTTGTTTATAACGTCAAAGCCCCCATGTACGCGTCCCTGAAACATCTCGTGTTCGATATTAAGCCCCGTATCAATCACCGCAACGCGAATCTCTGTTGTGAGGTCGCGGTCAAGTTCATAAAGTAACTCTATGAATTGGTCAGAATAAATGCGCTCGGACCCCCAGCGGTCGCCGTGCAAAAACGAAGCACTGTTTTGCCTCGCCAACACAGGGTTTGTGTGGGTGATGATTTTGTTGGGTTCAGAGAAAACAACGTTTCTTTCGCGGGAAAACAATTTTGATGCACGCCTAGTTTCATCAATGGTTTCATATTGCAATACATAAAAGTTGTCCTCCGACACATATTTTATTGCACCAAACTTGTCGTTCAAATGACCGTTTGCTTTAACAACAAGTTGTCGTGTTTGATACCTCGAGGCTTTGTCAACAGAAAAATCTCCGCACCAATATTCTTGTCTAATGGCAGATACCGCGGTCATGAACTCCTGTGAAAATTCATGAAAGATGTTTTTTGTACCTGTGTCTTTTTGATAGTTTTGCGCGGACAAAGCAAACGGCACCAAAAGTCCGAGCAACCAAATGCCAAGCACAGAAAAAAGAACAATCTTATTTCGCATATTCTATTATACCACAAAAAAGTAGACATTAAAAACTGTTTACAGTACATTTGTTTATGGCTACAGAACTTGAAATAAGATTTTTGGATATTGATATAGATGCGCTTGTTAATAAACTTGAAAGCCTTGGTGCAAAAAAAGTAGGCGACTGGTTTTATAATCGTTTTATTTTTCAGTTCCCAGGTTTTCGCTATGGCGGAGATGAACGCAACAGAAAGTGGCTTCGCGTCCGCACCAATGGCGAGCAAGCAACTATGACGTACAAACAGATACATGCCCAAACAATTGATGGTACCGAAGAAATTGAATTTGGGATTGATGACTTTGACGCAGGGGTTTTGTTTTTGGAAAAACTTGGGTTTCAAAAAGAGGGGCCTCAACAAAACAAACGCGTGAGGTATATGTTGGGCGAGGTCGAGATTGATATTGATACTTGGCCGAAATGTCCGCCGTGGGTTGAAGTAGAGGGCAAGACCGAAAAACAAATTAAAGACGCCTGCAAGAAACTTGGTCTTGATTACAAAAAGGGTACGACCCAGGGGATACTTGATATCTTGATTGGGTATGGCTATGACAAAGACCAAAAGGAGTGCAGGTTTTAATTATTCTTCGGTTTGGCTTTTGTCCAGGTTCGCCCAATGTGTTTGATGCTTTTGTCTTTGAGCGCATCGAACAAATCAATGTTTAAAATCGTGCATAAATCCAACAAAAGGGTAAACACATCCGCGGCTTCTTCACTGGTTTTGGTATAGTTATTACGACTTTCGTCACAGCACATCCCAATTTGTTTTCTTAGGGCTTTTGCAAGTTCGCCGATTTCCTCGACCAACAGCAACATGGTTTGCTCGGGCGTTTCGTCGTCAAAGCCCTGTGCCCTCCACATTTTCTCGCGCAGTTTTTGGATTTCTTTTAGACTTTGTTTCTCGCTTAATTTCTTTACAAGATTTTCATATGTTTCCATGTAATAAGTCTAGTACTAAAAGCACCAGTGGTCAACCATCAAAGTCAAAGCCAACCTGTGTCTTTTAACATCCATGCGGGCGGGCCGTCTTTTTCAATTTTCCCGTCGGCATATAATTTTGCGACCTCTTGTCGTGTGAAAAAACCTGCGCTCGCCAAATCGTCGCTTGGTTTAATTTCGCCGCTTTGCCACTCGGCAACATGGAGAGCAAATATTCTGTGGAATTGTTTTTCTGGTTTAATCAATTCGTATGCTTTGAAAAACTTTGTGTTTTTGATTTTGAGGTTTGTTTCCTCGAAAATTTCACGTTCGCTGGTTTCCGCCAATCGTTCACCGAAATCTACTCCGCCACCTGGGATAACGTACTGGCCTTTTTGCATGCCTGGTTTGTTGCTCTCGCCCAACAAAATTTTGTCGCCTTTAACGACAAGCGTCGGAACCCCGATGCGGATGTTGTCTTGTGCCATGTAATATTAAACCAGTTCTTTTGCCTTAAGTCCACCAGAAATTCTTGGTTTGGACCTAAGTGGGTGAATCTCGTCATCCTCAAAAGTGTGCTGGCCAACCGAACCTTCTAATTGAACTGTGTATGTAAATCTGCCACTCACACTTGGGCAGGGGTTTATTTCGACAATATGACCAGTCGTGCCATTTGTTGTGATTTTTGTGCCTACGTTCATGACGTAATTGTAACACCAGCCTGTGGAAAAGTCAAAAACAAAAAAGTCATGAAATATGGAAAAGACCAAAAAAACAATTGACATAGACGACGACGACGACGACGCATACTGGACTTGTCTAAAAAAATGTGGATAACGTGAATTAAGGAGGGGACGTGGATAATAACAAAGAAGGCGAATTGGAACTTGATTTGGATTTCGGTGTGTTGGATAAAATAAACGAAGCAGGCAAGGCGGTCGCAAAAAATGCAAAAAACGTTTTAAAGGTCGGGGCTGCGGTGGTTTTCATGGGGCTCGCTACTGTGGGAGCAATTGCTGCGGAATCCAGTGACATGGCGAATCTCCCAGATATTCCAAGTGCTAATCTTGATTTAGAGGAATTTGACAGATGGATTCAGCAATTTGACAGAGATTTTCTAACGGCAATTGATGCGGGTAGGCTGAACGAGAAATTTGAACATGTCCACTTTGATGGGTGGGGTATGGGTTGGAGGCGCATAGGCGACACGTCTGGACGTGGAATCATTACACCTGTGACAAACCAATATGAACTTACAAACAAGTTTATGAACTTGGCGGTTCCACTTGAACAAGACGAACCCGAACTTTAATTAAATTGTGCTCGTATAATTACATATGACAGATTCCGAACGCGACGCCAACATTGCCGCTTTGTACAAGTCCACGGGCATAGATTTTGAAACGATAGAGGCATTGTACGCCGAGCGCGACAAAAAGATTGCAGACCTCCGTGAAAGAACGACGCAGGCTTTTAGCACAGAGTATGCCTCTATTAATGCCGAGTACTCTCAAAAAGTCGAGGCGGTCAGGGCAGAGGGTCGGGAAGCCAAAAAGTTAAAAGACTGTGTTTGTGCTTGCAAGCAAAAATGTGCGGTTTGCAAATGTCACGGGTTTAGTTAAACCGCTGAGCAAGGTCGTCTGCGTATTTTAAAACCAAAAAATCGCCGACTATAAAGGGGGAATAGGTGATTTACTAAATTGGAAACACAATCCCATCTAATTGGTTTGTATCTCTATTATTCGGACAATTCTTTTTCGGACAAACGAATTTAGCCCCATCTTGTGTTGGCGAATAACACCATGGGTCATGCATTGCATTCTTGTGGAATTCGCACTCTTTACATAATTCAGGGTAATTCTCTTTCTCCATATATAACTCTCCAAAATAAAGTTGGCTCCCCCGGTTGGATTTGAACCAACGACCTACCGGTTAACAGCCGGTTGCTCCACCGCTGAGCTACAGGGGAATGCGGTAGTGTTCCAATGCAAGGTTCAGAAAAGATTCTTACAGGGGAATATTTTTGGATTATATCAGACCTTTTTTCAATTGTCAACGCGTTTGATACGGTTGTTATATTGACAAATTAAAGTTTTTGTGCTATTTTGTGTAAAGAATATTTTATAAAAAGGTGGGTTATGGATAGCGTTAAAAAATTGGCAACAAGAATACATTGGGCACAGTCTACTGGTATGCCTGATGTTCATAATGCTATACGTCGTGTCTTTGGTGCGAAGGTATCGAAACTGGATGAATCGGCTAAGTTACAACTTAAAAATGAACTGGCGTCGGCTTTGGGTGGTACAAATATGTGGCCAGTGATTGAAGATTGTGCCAGTTCAGACAAACATGGTAACCACGAATCATGTGCTGTGTGTGTACGTCAAGATGATGAAAACACTTGCGAGGGAGAGCAACCTAATCCGATTTTAGCATTTACAGCAGAAGATGTGTGTAAAGCATTTGGGTTGCAAGCAGGAGAGCAAGATTTGATTGATGTGTTGTCAGAGATGCTTGCAAAGAATTTCAAATGGGGCGGGGAGAACCTCCGTATGGCGAATGATGTGTTGTATGGTGGGCGTAATTTTTCTTTAGAGCGCGAGGTATGGCTTAGGAATGCAAAGCGAAAGTTAGAACAGATTATGGTATAACGTTTCTCCGTTGTCGAAACCTTGTGACATTCGTCATAACTGCGGTTGACAATCAAAGGCAAATAACTTATAATTAAAGTTCAAATCATGGAAAACCCAAAAGAAGTAACTGATGATGTTAAGATTGTGGACCAACCAGCGGACGAGTACGCGGTATCTTTAAAGTCGCGCCTATTGCGCCTTGCGGTATCGCTTGGTGCGCTTGGCATAATTGTCACGTGTTTTATTTTGCTTATTAATTTCTTGGGTTTTGGTATCTTTGGCGGAAACGATGCCGCCGAGGAAGCCGCCGCACGACTAGAAGGCTACGGAGTCGCAATATTCTTTATCTTTTTCTTTATGTACATAACCCAAGCCATCTTTCTTAACTTTATCCCTGGTACGATTACGTTCTTTATGACTTTTGGGTTTTTCTTGTTTGGACAAAACGTGGGGCTCCTTATCGCGGTTGGTATAGTATGTGCTCTGTCCGCCTCGATTATCGTGTATACAATTGGGCGACTTGGGGGGAGGAAACTCTTGTTCTGGTTGTTCGGAAGAAAACATGTCGAGAGCAAACTTGACTGGTTCCAACGTCGCGGTATTTTCTATGTTCCTGCGCTTTATGTCGTTCCGTTTATGACGGGGGATTTGATTTGCCTTATCTGCGGTGCGTCCAAGGTCAAATTCTGGAAGTTCCTTTTGATTATTTTGGTTTCGCGACCGATAGAGATTACACTAGTCGCTTTCTATGTTCCGATTATGCGATTTATAAACAGCCTTATAACCCCGTTCGAGATGTTCTTACTTATAAACCTCATGGTTTTGAACGTGATATTGTTTGTGGCTTATTACCAAAAAATTGTTGCGACTATTAAAAAGTTTCTAGGTATCACTCCAAAAGTTCTTACAACAAAAGATATTGAAAAGTTTGAAAAAGAGCAGTCCACGCAATCAAAAACAGTATCCACAGCCGAGCCAATAGCAGAGCAACCGATACAAAAAACCACCGCGAGAAAGCCTAGGGTCAAGAAAGTGTCTGAATAAATTGATATATATCAACCCAGTTATCTGTTTCAAAAACAAAGTCGTTCTTTATTTCCCTTGAACGATTGTCGCGCATATAGATGCACTTGATTTTTGCCTTGGCAACTGATTCAACCGTATCGGGGTTGTCCTCAATAAAAATATCAAGATTATTAACACTGCACACCGTGGCTTTATCCATAACTGGACAGCCTCCATCGAATTGACCCGTACCGCCAAACCATCCGTCCACTTTGATTTTGTGTTTTCGCAAAACCTTCTTTGCCGACTTCACTGGTTTTCCGCCTATCACAGACCTTGCTGAAACAACATATATTTCATGACCTTGTTCGCGTAATCTTTTAAGCATTTCTTTGGCAAGGGGAAAAACCGCCGCCTTAGGTGTTAGTTTAGAAAGATATTTCTTCCGAAACCCAAGTGATTGTTCCCGTGTAAACCCGAATCTTATTTGAGAAACAAACGCATTTTTATCAACAACACCATTTTGGGAAACCTCCATGTCATAAAGCGCGGCATACGCACGAACCTGTCGCTCGAAATCAATTATAACACCATCGAAATCTATCCCTATTTTCATTAATCACCCTCACTTTTCTGTTGGTTAAATCTTCGCCAACGGTCATTAAGGTTTCGGTCTTTGTCATCATACTTGAAAACATCAAAGACACTGCCAAATGTAACTCTGCGCTCTATGCGTTCGTAGAGTTCAATTCCAAGTGCAGACAAAAGCCATTCTTTTCCTTCAAAGTTTACAGTTCGTTCACCGCTGATTGTTGCTTTGAATTTGGGCTCGAAAAGGAATTCAATTACATCACCGCTGTTAAGACCCATGCTTGTAAAAGTTCTCTTTATAGGTGCTTTTTTATCTTTTAAAGAAACAGCCTTGACGTGAAGTTCTGCATCGACAAGTATTTTAGAAACTATCTCAAAGACTTCAAAAGCGTCTTGTGGCTCGATGTTGAAAAACTCACGACTTGGATTAATCCGTTTCTCTGGTGAGAACTTGCCTATCATTTTATGTATCATTCGTTCCGCTTCTTTGTATTTTGTTGTTTTAAGTGTAGCAAAAACCTCGAAAGGCAATGGCATACCTGTTACCCCAGACAATTCTTTTACTCGCTTATCGACATCAATAGCAAAGCCAATTTTTATCCAGTTATCCTTGAAGCATGGATTTGTCAAGACATAGACAAAGCCCTTAGTTTGTTTTTCATTCATCATACTTGCACTATATAATTAATTGGTGGTATAGTCAAGTATGGCGGATGAACTGATTGATGAACTCGACAGCAATGGTTCTGTTATCGGAACAATTATGAAAAGTGTTGCGCACAAAACTGGGGCATGGCATCGTGCAACCCGTCTTTATCTTGTGAATCAAAGAAACGAGATTTTGTTGCAACTTCGTGCAGGGTGCAAGGCACAATCTCCGTATTGCTACGACCCGTCGGCCGCAGGTCATGTTGCCGCAGGCGAGGACACAAAAACGGCAATCTTGCGCGAGTGCCAAGAGGAAATCGGAGTCACATTGTCGCCAAAAGATATAAAATTCATTTGCACTGTGCGGGAGGATAACGTCTTTGGCGATTGGCACGTGCGCGAATTCATCGACATCTATATGGCGCGGACAACACTCTTGGTCACGGACTTTGTTGCCGACAAAACCGAGGTCGAACGCGTCGAGTATTTTCCACTTGATAAATTCACAGATATGGTCAAATTGCGCGACAAAAGACTCTGCAACCAATGGGACGCGCACGAGAGCATAATTGCGGAGATAAGAGGCTTGCAAACTTAGTTAATTTGTGATATACTCGCAATAGTGAAAAAGAAAAGTTGTTTAGAATTAAAGTTTTATAAAGCAATCGGGGTCAAGGAGTTCAAAGACACCTTGGTGGATTTTGAGCGGTATTTTGCCGTGAAGAACGAAACCGAGGATTTGCAGACAATGTATCACTTTCCAAAGGGTCGGTTGAAAACCACGGATTTAAAGTCCCAACTTTATATGGTGAATTTAAACCTTGCCATTAAAATTCCTGGGTTTGGAATACCTGCCGCGCTGGCTTTTAGGATGTTCGCAAACGAACTATCGCGGTGCGAGCCTTTGACTTCTATATTGACAATGACAGCGGCGGTGGGGCTTGGTTTGACCTATACTATATTGGTACAGAGGTACAATCAACTTCGCTTGCGTGAAGCAGTCAGAAACATGGAAGCACGGGAAAAGGGTTTGCCCGAATTATAATTGTTTGGTGCAAGTGGCGAGATTTGAACTCGCACGAGGTTGCCCCCACGGGCTTCTGAGACCCGCTTGTCTGCCATTCCAACACACTTGCGTGAAAACGCATTTTATCATACATATGACTTGATTTCAATTCTATATTTAAGGTATTTTATTTTGTGTTCACACAATCTTTCAAAGAAGAAATGATGCGACTTTGTATGGAAGAAGCGGGAAAGGCAATCGAGGGTGGCAACAGACCGTTTGGTGCCGTTTTGGTCTCGGAAATCGGCGAAGTTATTGCAAGGGCTCACAATACCGTAAACAGTTCATGTGATATTACCGCACATGCCGAAATTAATCTTTTGAAAGATGCTTGTAATAAGTTGGGCAGGATAGACCTAAGCGGTTATGTTGTTTTTTGCAACGCAGAATCGTGTTCAATGTGCATGACTGCAAAAATTAAAGCCAAAATCAATTCCGTTTACTATCCCTTATTTTTCACCAAACGATGTCGCAAGTAAATCAAAAACCCCAATCAAAATTGAAACTGGAATATTAAAAGCAGAATGTATAAAGCAAATAAGCGTAAATCTAAATCGTACTTGATTTCAGTCCGCAATTGTGGTATAACAAAAACATCGGGCAACCGAAAAACCTTTGTGGGGGCTTAGCTCAGCGGTACGAGCATTTGGCTGGCAGTCAAAGGGTCATGGGTTCAATCCCCATAGCCTCCACCATATTGTTGTGAGTCGAACCGAATAATATTTGACTTCCGTTCTTCAAAGTCTTGGAGTATCTGTTCCGTGGATATCTTTTCGCCATCAGAGCCTTTGATATTATATGTGATGATGATTCTCTCGTTCCACAGTATTACCTTGTTCACGAATATGTCAATCAGTCGTTCACAAAACCTTTGGTCATTAATATCCCCAGTTCTAAATTTGTCCAAGTAAAACATGACTTCATATTTGTTAAGTTTAACGGGCAGGTTTATCTTTTCGCCATCGATTCTGTACAACAAATCAGCCCTATCACTTTCAAGTTGTAGCATGCGGTCTTGGGTGCTTTGGTTATACAAACCTTGTTCAACCGCACGCAAAAGGTTTGCAATGCTTTTCTCGGTTTCTCGCAACTCTTTCTCGTACAATTCGAGTTTGGGGTTTGTTTGCATTTCGTTGTTATATGCGACCAGTTGCTCTGCGATTGTTTCGATCGCACCAACATTGTGTAGCAGGGCATGGGTATGCTTTACGACCAAATCTTCAAGCATCGATTTGCTGACCTGTTTTTTGTCGCATGGGGTTCTTAACTTTTTTCTGCTATAGCATTTGTAATATCGGTAAATGATACCTTTTGTTCCACTTGTGCCACTGTCCGCAACGACTGGGGCTTTACAATGACCGCATATTGTTTTAGTGCTTAATAAATAATGTTCAACCGCTTTGAACGTTGATGGATTTCGCTTGTTTCGTTCTGTTCGCATCTGTACACGTTCAAAAACATCTTTGTCGATTATGGCAGGGATGACGTTCTCTCGGCTTTCGCCACCAAGGGTCAAAGTTCCTATATACTTTGGACTTTTCAAAATGTGCATGATCGTGTTTTCGTGTAGAGGTCGACCTTTGCGACTTTTGATTCCGTTATCATCAATCCATTTTTTGATTTCTTTAACTTTGACCCCGCTTGCGTAATCGTCAAAGATCTTTTTCACAATCTCGGACTCTTCTTTGTTGATGACATATTTTTTTGCGTTTTCGTTTGGGTTGACTGGGACTGTGTCATATCCAACACCTAGCCCCACCTGCATTATGACCTTTTTGGAAGCCTTCATACATACCACGCTTTATCTTCTGCGACAATTCAGCAGAGTAGTATTCCGCCATACCCTCGAGCATGGTTTCCATCAAGATACCGCTTGGATCGTCTGCAATATGTTCTTTGGCGGATAATACTTTGACACCGTTTTTCTTTAAGGTGTTTTTGTGGACGGCACTTTCGTATCTGTTTCTAGCGAACCTGTCGAATTGCCAAACTACAACATACTTGAAAAGTTGCTTTTGACTATCCTTTAATAGTCGTTTGAATTCTAACCGTTTATCATTTCTGCCAGTTAATTTTCGATCATAGTATCGTCCGATTATATTATAATTATTTGCCTTACAATAAGATTC
This sequence comes from Bacillota bacterium, assembly GCA_009787915.1. Classification (GTDB taxonomy): domain Bacteria; phylum Bacillota; class Clostridia; order Christensenellales; family UBA1242; genus WQSK01. The sequence continues at coordinate 20,528 of WQSK01000005.1, read as the reverse complement.
AATGTCACGGACTTGCCCCTCGATGCTTTGCTCGGTTTGTTTAGAACCTGGGCTGTACCTTGCGTATATTACTGCTTTTTCCATGTTGTTAAACTCCTTTTCCTAATAAATTAAAAATATTCATTTGCGTGACCTCGGCTTTTTTGTACCCATATGCCCGACCAAATTTCAGAAGGACATCATCATATGAAAGCCCCAAGAAGTCAACCCTTTGGTATGGACTCCCGAACCCGTGGCAATCTCCGTATTGTTTTGAGCCATCGACAGAGCAGATGTAATCATCTTGCCAAAGCCCGTTGTTACAATGTCGAGCCTCGATCCGCAACTCGATGCGGTTTGTCTTGTCGAGTTTTCGGAACTCGAATAGGTCAAATTTCTTGACCCGTTCCAAAATCTCGCTCCACTCGGTTTCTGTTAAAAGTCTGTCAAAGTTCATTCCGCACCGCCTAATTCAGCCAGTTTGTTTTCAATGTAGGCTTGCTTGTCGATATAAAACCTTGCACGCTCGATATAATTCTGCAGTCTTTCGCTGACGCTCTCGGTTGTGTCGTGTTCACCTTTGTGGGTCAAAACCGTTTCGCCATTTTCGATTTTGGCAAGTTTCAACTCTGCATTGGTCATTAACTTTCCAAGGTGTCTGATTTCTTTCTTGCATTCTTTTATGCGGTTGTTCAAATATGATGGACTTTCCATCTTTCCAAAACTCGCTGTGTACTGGGAGTTTGCGGCTCGCTCTTTGAAATAGTCACTTTTGCGATATTCTTCAAAGCCCCTTTCGTACTGCCTATATAATCGGTTGCGATAATTTGAAAAGGCTTGACTGCCAGAGTGTCCAATAATTATTGGTTGCGTGAAAAACGCAATATCACCACGATACCTGTTTAACCCACTTTGCAGGCTCTCGGCTCTTTGCTCTGCGTTATCGGCATATTGCAAATATCTTTCAGCCCTTTGCTCGGCTCGTTCCTGTGTGCGTTCCATCTGTTCCGCAAAAGTCAAACGCTCGCCGATGGTTTCGCCTTTTTCAAACCCCAACATCTCGGCAACGTGTTTTGCTCGCCACAGGTTAGGCTCTTTGCACTTTCAATTTTATATAGAGTTTGAATTTGCAAGGCATTTTAAGACAGTCAAAAAGGTTCTGCCACATGGCACGCACATTGAACAACGCAAAGGCACGAAAAAACAGGCAAGGGAATATTGTTGCAAGCCCGAAACTCGGGTTGGTCAAGTTTACGAGCACGGGGTCTTTATCGAGGAACGCCAACGCACAGATCTACACAATATTATTGCTGCAATTAAATCGGGGGTGTCGTTGAGTGATTTGCGTGATGACTTTGAAGCCCAGTTCTTCATGTTCCAAAAGAAGTTTGAAACCGAGCGTGCAATTTACCTAGACAAAACTTTTGGGGATTTGTTCCGCACGGTGACTGTCAATTATGTGCATGGGTCTACTGGTACAGGCAAAACCCGAAGTATTGCCGAGCGGTTCGGGTACAGAAACATTTTTCGTGTGACAGAGTACGACCAACGGGCTTTTGACAACTACGATGGGCAAGATGTGATTGTGTTCGAGGAATTTCGCTCAAGTTTTAAGATTGCCCAAATGCTGAATTACTTGGACGGACATCCGTGTCGGTTGCCATGTCGGTTTGTAGACAAAACCGCTTGCTACACGCAGGTTTATATCACGACCAATATTCCGCTAAGCAGACAATACCCAAACGTACAAACGGACGAGCCTACGACATTCGAGGCTTTCATTCGGCGGATTAACAATGTTTATGACTATGACGATGCAAAACAAAAACGATTGTTAGAAACTGGCGAGCCGAACCCTCGAGCGGTTGTCCAAGAGGTGATGCCTTGGTAGATATTAACAAAGTACATCTTGGTGACTCATACCAACTTATCAAACAGATCCCCGACAAGTCCGTTGATTGTATCTATACAGATATTCCGTACTTGTACGAACAAGGGGGAAGTGGTACAAGCAGGATTTCTAGGAACATTATCGCAAAATCAAAAAGTATCGAGGCAATTTCGCACGGCATTGATTACAAAATCTTGGATGAGTTTGTTCGAGTTATGAAGAAAATCAACTGCTTTATATGGTGTTCCAAATTGCAGGTGGTGGATATTCTAAACTTTTTTGTTGGTAGGGGTTGTCGGTTTGAAATCTTGGTATGGGTTAAACCAAACCCGATCCCGCAAACAAACAATACTTGGTTACCCGATATTGAATACTGCTTGTATTTTCGTGAGTCTGGAGTTCCGCTGAATAGCGGGTATCATCTGAAATCTAAATGGTATTCGGGGCTTGTGAACATAGCCGACAAAAGTATTTTTGACCACCCAACGATTAAGCCATTGGAGTTAGTCAAACGCCATTTGTCGCATGCCACACAAGAAGGTGAATTGGTGCTTGACCCGTTTGTGGGGTCTGGGACGACTGCGGTTGCGTGCAAAGAGATTGGGCGGGATTATATCGGTATTGAGATTGACCCCAAATGGCACAAGGTAGCGGTGGATCGGCTATGCAACATTGATGCCCGAGGGCAGGTGTCCTTTGTGGTGCGGTAGGTGAAGATGGAAGACCTAGAAATTTATATACATGGCAAGCCCGACTATAATGGGTTGAAGCCTGCTGATAAGCGAGCCTTGCTTTTACCCCTAGTTGAGAATATACAAAAATTTTACCGAAACCCAGAGAACCGCAAAGAATATGAAGATTGGAAAGCAAAAAATTACCCCAGCGTGTGACTGAGGTATTTTGTTGACCTCAACCCATAAATTGTGGTAATAAAACATGATGATTCACACGATTGGTTACGCAGGTATCAAATTACCGCAATTTGTTGAAATTTTGAAACAAAATAAAATCACACACCTTATAGATGTTCGCAGTACTCCACGAAGTCAATACTTCCCAGATTTTAATGACAGTAGGCTTGCATTGATGTTGAAAGATCACAATATAAAATACGAGAACTGGAAAACCGAATTTGGCGCACGCCAAGACAACCCAGAGTTTTACACCGATGGGATTCTAGACTTTGAAAAGTTTGCCCAAAGTCCACAGTTTCAGACTGGTATCAAAAAAGTTAAAAATATAATTGAATCGTGTGGGTGCATCTGTTTGATGTGTGCCGAGATTGACCCATTTAATTGTCACAGGGCAATCCTAGTCGCACGAAATTTGCGTGACCAAGGTTTTGATATTAAACATATTGTTGCGCGGAACAGCGGGGTTGAATATCAATCGCAACAGGATTTGGAAGATAGACTTTTAAAACTTTATTTTAAGCAACAGTCTTTTTTAGGTGATGAACTTGAAACCGCATACAAAAAACACAACGAGAAAATCGGCTATAAAAGACAAAATTAAATTTTGTGGCGGAGTCCCGAACTATTTTTGAAATCTCATGTTATCCCTTTGTGTGGAATTAAAAGGAGGTAACATGAAAAAACAAATTTGCATTTTAACAAAATCTCTAAAAGACAGAGATTATTGTGTCGCAGGTATCGACCTGCAAACTAAACAATGGATAAGGCTTGTGAGTTCAAAAGATGGTGGGGCGATCCCGAAGGAACTTTTGGATGACAGAAATATCAATGTGCTTGATGTCATTGAAATCGAATTGAAAGGAAGCGTGCCATACAAAACCCAAATTGAAAACTGGTTGATTGATGATATAAAACAAATAACTAAAATAGGGATAATGATTTTTGACCAGATTTTGCGCTTGCGCCCATATGATATGCCAAAGTTTATTTTCGGCACAAGAAATAGTGGGCTTACAGTCGATGAGGTTAAAAACCTTGGTCATTCGCTTGAAATGGTGCAAGTGCAAAATCTTGCGTTTGATACGTCGGTCAAAAGCGATGGCAGGAATCATCACAGGGTTGTTTTCGATTACAATGGTTATAGGTACAACTTGCCACTGACCGACCCAAAGTTCCGAGTCGAAACTATAGATAGTTTTGTTTTACCCAAAGCAACAATTATTGTAAGTATACCACCCGTGCCATATGGTGAGATGGAACTATTTTATAAATTCGTTGCAAGAATATTCTATAAAATATAAGCAAAAAATTACCCCAGCATGTAACTGGGGTATTTTATTGGGGCTTGGACGGTGGTTCAAAATCGAATGTCTTGGGCGAAGTAATTCCTTTTGACAATAAGTTCGATTACCGCACAACCATGTCCACCAAGAATGAAGACAGATAAGTCTTAGTGCGATGTTCCCACGTCAACCCAAAGCAAGCGGTTTTGATTAATTTGGGGTCGGACGGCGTTTAACCTGTGTCCGAATATTGCATGTTCCGAAGATCTATGTTAACATTGCATATGTACAGAAGAATGGAAGAAAAGTTCAAGAAGAAATCGATGTTCCACAGGGACAATAAGTTTTTCGTATTTTATTGCATCACTTGCTTGATAACAGTAATAACGCTTGTTAGCATATTTTCTAATTCTTCGTTTGTAGAAATTCTTATGATTGTGACGGTAGTTGCGTTTTGGCCGCTAATTTATTTAATTATAATGATCCGTAGTTTATTGAAAAAGCAATCAATAAGGTGGATGGAGCCAGTGAGAAGTTTAAGAGATCTTCAAAATAGTGTAGACATGAAGATTTTAATCGATATCCTCTATGAGGAGAAATTGTATACGAAAACTAAGTTACAGGAAATGTTACGTCACTACCAGTCCGTTTTGCCAAGAAAGTCTTATAGCGATAGTGGATTTTTCTTAGCGATTATTTCAGTGGTAACCGCGGTTTGCATGCTTTTTCTAAGCACTTATGATGTTCTTACTGGCGATCCTCGTGAAGTGGTCCTGTATGTGTGGCTTATTGTGGTGTTATTAATAGCTATAATCTGGTTGGGTAAATATGTCGCAGCCAGAATCTTACAATATGGAAATTTCGAATCGAGGATGGAAGAATTGATTAGTGAAATATACTTGAATTACCCAGAAGGAAAAAAGGTAGAAAGGAAGCCTAAAGCAGTCAAGGCTGTCATATCCAGTGAAAATCCTCAAGAAAATTGACATTTTTGGCGGTAAAGGAATTGTTTTACGCCAAAGAAAATGATTTTAAGCGTTTCACGAAGGACGGATATTCCCGCATTGTACAGCAATTGGTTCCTCGATAGAGTTAAGGAAGGTTTTATACTGACTGCAAATCCATTCTCTCCCAACGGCAAAGTAGCAAAGATAATGATTGAACCAGTGCGGGTAATCGAAAAAGTGCTTGGAGGAAAGTAGTGACGGGTAATGTTGATGGGATAATCTTTTGGACAAAGAATCCAGGGCCTATGTTTGAACGGCTGTTTAAGTATTAAAAAGTGTGTATTGTGAATTCGGTTTATGCGTGTTATAATCTCGCATGACTAAAGAAGAACAAAAAGCGCGTGCGAGGGCTGCCAACCATTTGAATTCAATGCTTAGTGAAGCGGGAATAACCACGGACAAATTTTTTGAGGAGATGGATATTGTCAACAAATATTCACTCGAAGAAATTTCCTGTGCGCTAACGCATTATTGCTTCCGTAATGGGTCAGTGGAGGACATGCACGCAGGTCCAAAAAGTCAGCTGTCTGACGCAGACATGAAAGTTCTAAAAAATATTGCAACGACAAAATATTCACATTTCTAACAATGATGAAGGAAAATAGGATAGCTGAATTAAATGAGGTAATTCGTTTCGATGTGATTTCCGATAACGGCAAGCGAAAGATTTATGTTGAACTCAAAAACAAGCACAACACGATGAATTCTTCTTCATCCCAAAAAAACTACATGAGAATGCAGGCTAAGTTGCTGGAAGAACCTACATGTGAGTGTTTTCTTGTTGAAGTGATTGCCAGAAAAAGTCAAGATATCGTGTAGAGTATGAGTTTGGATTCTGTGCCTACACGGAACGAAAAAATCCGTAGGGTCTCAATTGATAAGTTTTATGAAATAGTTACTGGTGACATAGATGCGTTTATGAAGCTCTGCAGAGTTTTACCTAAAATCATTAACAAGGTGGTTAGTGAAACGCTAGCTAAAGAGCGTGAAGAAGATACAGTATTCGAAGAACTCGGGCAAAAAAGCAAAGATCTGCTAAAGGCTCTTTTCCTTTTGGCGTTCAAAACTTATGAAGGGTTCGATAAGTTTTAGCCATTTCCCAATGGAAAAGACTCTAAAGTTTCTTTATACAATAGTAGGTAGTGATGCCCGTCTTTTTTGTATTGAAATTTGTATTTTAGTGTGCTATAGTATGGTACTATGTGCTATAGTAGGGAGCACGGAAGATGGAATTCAAATCAAAGGTTAGACATGTTCGAGCGGAACTGCAATTGAGTCAGGAGCAACTTGCGAAAGAGCTAGGTTGTGTCTTTTCTACAGTGAATAGATGGGAACAAGGCAGAAAGCCGAGTTTTTTACTCGAAAATAAGTTCAATAGTTTTTGTAAAATGAATGGTATAGATTTTGCAAGGGTAGGCGTATATGAATCATAATTGTGAGATATTTACACCTACAAATATAGTAAACGAAATGCTTGATTTGATTGGGTATAACGAGGGAATATTTGATCGTAGAGTAGTGGATTTTTCGTGTGGTGACGGGAATATTTTAGTGGAAGTGGTGAATCGTTATATTAATGCTGGAAGAGTTCTGGGCAAAACCGATGATCAAATCAGGAAAGGCCTAGAGCTGAACATTTATGGAGTTGAGATCAAAGCTAAGTTCGTCAAGAAGTGTAGGCAGAGACTTGACGAAGTTGCGTCTACATTTGGCCTAACGGAAGTAAACTGGAAAATTGTAAAAGGTGATGGCTTAAGGTATAAGTTTGATATAAAGTTTCATTATGCTGTGCTGAATCCGCCTTACATTGCTTATGCACTTTTGACCGAGAAAGAAAGGATTTTTGTCAAGGAAAATTTTGAAACATGTAGACATGGAAAGTTTGATTATAGTTATGCCTTTATTGAGCGAGGGATTAAGCTGTTGGAAGAAGATGGAGTGCTGGTCTGTATTACACCATCAAATTTTTTCAAAACACAGTTCGGTAGAAATTTGAGAGAATTTTCATTGCCATTCTTGGCCAGTATTACGGACTATTCAAGGGTGAAAGTTTTTGAAAAGGTTTTAACCTCTCCAGCAATCTCGGTTTTTTCAAAAGTTGAAGCTAATGTTGTGAAATATATTGACAAGTCAACTGGGTCAGAGAAAATAATACAGAAACAAAGGTTGGGTGAGAAGTGGGTTTTCTCTGATGTTGTTAATAACGGAAATAGAAGGTTTGGAGATTATTTTAAGATTTCTAATAGTGTTGCTACTTTGGCAAACAAAGTCTTCATCGTTGATGCAGCTACTACTGAGAAACATCGGATCGAGTTGGGCGCATTAAGAGAAGCAGTAAGTCCAAAGACGAGGTCGCTAGATAGGCAAGTATACATTGTGTTTCCGTACGAGTATATTGAAAATTCTTTAGTGAAAATTGGCGAAGAGCGTCTGAGAAGTGACTATCCTTTCACATATGCGTATATGGAATCAAAAAAAAGCAAGTTGGAGGAACGGGATAGTGACCAGTCTTGTATGTGGTTTGAATTCGGTCGCTCGCAAGCACTTTCTTCTCTTAACCAAGAAAAACTCATGGTCTCATCAATAATGACAAAGGCAATGAAGGTTTATAGAGTTGGGGAAAGAGTTATTCCATATTCTGGATTTTATATAGTACCAAAGAGAGAGATCGGTCTTGATGTAGCTGAAGAGGTTTTAAGAAGCCAATCTATGATAGACTATCTATTATGTGTAGGCATACCTGTGAGTGGAGAATCGGTAAGGATATCCACAAAAGATATAGAGAGCTTTAGGTTTTAGGAGGTAATTATGATTGAAAAAATTCCATTTAATGTTGATGCAAAAACGGCTCGCCTTATAGGTAGAGAAAATGTGTCAAAGATTGAAGGGGCACTGATTGAGTTGATAAAGAACGCTTACGATGCAGATGCATCAAAATGCATTTTGTATTTTGAAGAATCTACTGGGACGCTTATCCTTATTGATAATGGTATTGGTATGTCAAAAGAAATAATAAAGAAGCACTGGATGTCGATAGGCTTTTCTGATAAGGATGTTAATCTTGTGTCGGACGATGGCAGAATAAAGACTGGCGCTAAGGGAATAGGTCGTTTTGCACTAGACAGATTAGGCTCGAATTGTGAAATGTTAAGTAAGTCCCAAGAAAAAATTATTCTGTGGAAAGTTAATTGGGAGTCGTTTGAGCATGGGAAAAACATCACAAGTATTTTTGCTGATTTCGAATCTTATGCTAAAAAAGCAGAGGAATATATAGGTGAAATTAAAAATGAATGTTGCCGTACCTTTATCATTAAAGCTATGCAAGAATTGAATAGCAAAAAGGAAAAAAGAAACTGTACAATTTTTAAGATACAAAGCTTACGTGATGAATGGAATGCGAAGTTTGTTGAAAAGATACGAGACAGTTTATCTTCTCTGATTCCGCCTAGCTTAAATAACAATTTCGAAGTATATATGTTTGAAGAAAATACAAAGTTGACAGAAGCAAAAGTAAAGTCTGAGTTTGTCGAACAATACGATTATTCGGTTGAGTTTTCAGTTGATAATGCCGGGATGTGTAATATTCATATATCTAGAAACGAATTTGACTTTTCATCAAATAGTGCATATATATTGAAAGAGGCTAATTTCAGCGATGAAGATAAGAAAATTTTTTCTGGAAAGAAGATACATCAAAAGATTTCAGTTGCGGATATGAAGATAGGTGTGTCGGACTCTAGTGAGTATAGGCTAGGAGATTTTTCAGGCAAAATATTCTTTTATAAAATTGTGGCACAGGAAAAGAATGAGAAGAAATATTACTATAAGCCTTTTGAGAAAAGAAGAAATTTAAAGAAGCTAGGCGGGATTAAGATATATCGAGATGGGTTTCGAGTTCGTCCATACGGTGAGCCAGAAACAACACAGTTCGATTGGTTAAGGCTCTCGCCTCGGCATTACAACTCGGCTTTCGTTCCATCATCTAAGACAGGCAAGTGGACTGCAGATTCATCGCAGCTAATAGGTGAAATTAATATTTCTAGGTTAAATCATGAGCTTTCAGATCAAGCAAATAGAGAGGGAATTTTTGAAGACAAGAATTTTGAGATATTTAAATCCATAATAACATTCGCTCTTTCTAGGCTGGAGGAAGATAGGCAATACGTAATGAGGAAGTTAAATGAGCTCTGGGAAAGGGATGACGAGGCTGCAAAAGCTGAAGAAGAAATAAGAGAAAAATTCAAGAAGTATGAAGAGAACAAGAAGAAAAAACAGAAAGCATCAAATGACGATGAGTATGTACATGTTAAAGAGGCAAAAAAAGCAATTGAGGGAAAGCAAGTTCAGCTTCAAGATTTAGAAGATGAAAACCGCCTGTTAAGATCTCTTGCAACAACAGGTATTGCAATAAATACATACATGCATGAGATACGCAACCTGATACACGATTTAAAAATGGATGCAAAACATGCTTCAGAAGCTTTGAGAATCAGGGATAACAAAGAAGAATCGCTACAAAAAATAAACGAAATTAGAAATATTACAAATTATTTTGATTCGTGGTTCCAAGTTACAATCGAATCAATAAATTCAGACAAAAGAAAAAGAAAAAGAGTTGACATCGGAGCGTTGTTGAGTGGTTGTATTGATTCTTGGAAAGATTCCATTGGGACTGATATCAATTTTGAGAAGGAAATAGATGAGAAGCTTAATCTAGATTGCTTTCCATTTGAAATCGAGTCTATACTCCACAATTTAATCTCTAACAGCTATAAATCATTTAGGGAGAAGCCTGTGGAGGGAAAGACTATTAGAATCAAAATGTATAAAAAAGATAAGCAGGTTGTTATAGAGTATGAAGATAATGGATTTGGTCTGGTAGAAGAATATAAGAAGAAGCCCGATCTAATATTGCAACAGATGGTTACAAGTGATACAAGAGATGGAAAAAAGATTGGTACAGGACTTGGACTATGGATTGTCAACAACATAGTTAGTGATTATAAAGGGAATATAGACCTAAGCAAAAACATAAATTCGGATAAAGGCTTCTTTATTAATATTTTTTTGGGCGAGAAAGGAGAAATTGATGTTTAAAGTGGGATATTACGATGATGAAAATAGGCAATATGATTCATACAGAAAAGATTTTGCATTGCATAAAATTGAATTAATTAGAATTGAGAATATTTTCTTAAAAAGCGAAATCAGAGATTTCATATTAGAAAACAAATTTGATGCGATAATTATCGACTTTTGTTTAGATAAATTTACCAAATTGGATTTCAAAGATGGAAATGAACTGACAAGATATTTAAATACTGAAATTTTAGATTTTCCTACAATAATTTTAACATCTTACGCCAAACAAAGTAGAGAGGAGAAACTTGTTTCAAACACATTAATCTTCGACAGGAATGTTTTAGCAAGTGATACAGACGGGATTGAATATACTGAATTCATAAACTTGATTCTAAACTCAATTGAAGTATTTCGAAAAAGAATGCTAGTTAACAAAGAAGAATTTGAAGAATTATTTGCTAAAAAAAAGAAGAATTCTATTTCGTCATTTGAAGAAGACAGACTCATGCAAATCTATAGGAATTTGTTTTCGTACGAACTGATCGATGAGATTAATCCTGAACTTTTGCGTAGAAGCTTGGAGAAGAAAATGGATGATATTCTAGTAGAACTAAGAAAGATAACAGGAGAATAATTTAATGAAATACGAAAGAGTCCATGGGGAAATTAGGGTGCAGAGACGATCACTAGAAATTACCAATTGGAAAGAACATAAGGAAGATTTGGTGAGAGATTTTTCTAATATTTGTGGATATTGTGGGAAAAACTTCATTGCTGTTAGGGGCAAAAGTCAAATTGATCATTTTATCCCAAGGAGTGATTATCCAGAGTACGAGAACAAATACTCAAACTTAGTGCTGTCTTGTCCTACTTGCAACAATAAAAAACACGGGGACTGGCCATCCAAAAATCCAAAAATATACATAACAGAAATGAATGAGGGATATATAGATCCAGCGGATGTTACATACGATGATCATTTCAAAAGATTATCTGATGGAAATATAGTCGGAATCACCGACGTAGGCAAATATGTATATAAAAGATTAGGATTTGACAGTAGACCTATAGCCATCTGCTGGAAAGCTCTTGAGTTGCATAAAAGAACAGTTAAATTCCGTGAAAAAGTATATGGTTGCAATATTTCTTCTGAGCAGTGCCGTGATTTAAATAAAATATTTTATATGCTCGAAGAACTCAGGGATCATATTGCTTATGCCAAAGAGAATTAAGTGTGGTGCCTATAGGTCTCGTATGGTATACAAAATAAGTGAAGTCGTTACACAACGGCTTGTTTTAATTTAAAGGAGGTGGTGCAATAGAGAAAAACGATGATTTATGCGTTGGTTTTTTATTGTTTTGATTTCGACTAAAAATTAAAAGGAGAAAAATCAAAATGATAAATTACAAACAATTTGAGCAGATAAAAGATCTGCAAATACTAGGAGTTGAAAAGAAAGAGATAAGTAGAAGGACAAGAATTGGAAGAAGGGATATCGATAAGTGGTGGGAGAAAAGCGAGGAAGAGTTTTTCAGTATTGAGAAGCAAAGCATCCATGAGTTGGAGAACTACCGTGAGTATATCTTGGATCAGTTGAGGCTCACGCCGCAACTTCGGTGCATGAATATGTTGTATAAGTTGAAAGAAAACTTCCCAGACTTTGCGGCGAGCACTTCGACATTTTATCGCTACATGAGGAGGCTTAGAGAAGAAGCGGGGCTTGTACCGCTCTCCAAGCGAGTGATGAGTACGAGAGTTAGGGAGATTGCAGGGGAAGAGGCGCAGGTTGACTTTGGTCAGTTCAAGATGAAAACTGCGTACGGCACGAATGTGAAAGTATATTTATTCTGTATGGTGCTGAGTCACAGTAGCATGCGATTCATCCACTTTGAACCGAATCCGTTCACGACTGCCACGGCGATCAAGGCGCACGAGTATGCATTCCAATTCTTTGGAGGGATAACTCGCTCGATTATGTATGACAATGACAGGGTGTTCGTTCAGGCCTACAACTATGGCAATATCATTTTCGTAAAAGCATTCTAAGAGTTCGCACGGAGAGTTGGGTTCGCAACGATGTTTTGCAAGCCGAGAGATCCGAACACAAAGGGCAGAGTCGAAAACCTTGTTGGTTTGTGAAGTACAACTTTCTGGAGGGGAGAACATACCAAGGAATCGACTCGTTGAATGCGGCTTGCCTGCGATGGTTGGACACGACAGGGAACGAGGTTATTAGCGATAAGAAACAATTCTCGCCAAGGGAGATGCTTCGGGAAGAGAGCAAGCACCTTGTACCGCTTTATCTAGAGAAACCCAAACGGCAACTGTTTGAAGTCAACAAAGGCAACACCGTCAAGTACCAAGGTAATTTCTATGAGATGCCACGAGGAACTCATTTGCTGACAAACAAGGTAAGGGTGGAGGAGGCTAATGGTGAATTGTGGTTTTACTTCCTACACAAAGTAATTGATGACGAGAACAAGATCGTTGCAATCGAAAATACGCCGCGAGTTGATGTTGCGACAAGGCAGATGGACGAATACTTTGGTAGTAACGAATAGTACGAATCCTACATGAACGCAATCAGGAAAAAAGAGCCTAGAGGCTTGAACAGGCAATGCCAGGCACTTAAGAAGATTTTGAAAGTGTATTCGAAAGAGGAAGTGATGTTGGGGTTCAAGCATTGTGTGGAGGTTAAGAGGTGCAAGCAAGCCGAGTTGAGACCGTTTTTAATCTACAAGTTCGGTCGGGATCGTGCAAGGAAGATTGTGTGCCAGGCTACGATCTATGAATGTCAGATCCGCGCAGGTGAGATTGCAAAGGAGGTGGTCAATGGCGAACAAGAGTAGAATTAAGTCTATGGCGAAGGAGTTGAACTTGCAGACGATTGCGAACGGTCAGTTTAAAGAACTTGGCATGGGCAACTTGGATTATCTCGAAATGATGCTTAAGCAAGAGTTGGAGTACAGAAAGAGAAATGTAATTGCCAAAGTTAGGAAACACAGTAACTTGCCTACAACCGTATTCGATAAACAAAGGCTGAACAGTGGTTTGCGTTACCAGGTGGAAAAGCTGATTAGTTGTGAGTGGATTAACAATTGTCGCAACCTCGTGATTATCGGTGGACCGAACACGGGGAAAACTGCATTGGCAACATACTTGACCAACAACGCTATCGAGAAAGGCTTCAAAGCGATGTACATCAAGATGGACGACATATTCATGGTATTGCAGCAGAAAGATAGTCTGTATGGTGCTAACACAACATTCAACAGAATAAAGAATACTGACCTGATTGTGCTTGATGAAGTGTTGTACTTCGACATCAGTAAGGAAACCCTGGAAACGCTCTACAGAATAATAATGTCCTTAAACGAAACAACGAGTATAGTCTTTATTGCCAACAGAGAAATCTCGGAATGGTTGGCGAATGCCGAAACTATCAAAATGGGCGAAATACCTAGTGAAAACCTTGCAAAATTGTCACAGATGTACACTGAGTGTACATTTGTGACAAAAAATGCAGGCAGGGGGAGGCTAACCCTAAAAGCTCATCAAGAACACAGCGAACGCGGCCAATCACGCAAGACGTCGCACAATCAAGTTTTGGTTTTTGATTTTTCTTGTGTTTTTTGATCGTTTGATTTAAAATCAAAACATGGTTGAATTAATCAAAAGAAGGCGTTCTTGCCGTAAATATTTAGACAGAAATATTCCTGAGAAAATCATAGAACAACTCATTTTGTCGGCGGTACATGCACCTGGCGGCTGGCTTAGCAAGCCCGGCAGCCAAGGTTTCCGTGCTATTATTATTCGCGATGATTCCGTGAAAGGAAAACTTGCATTGCACTATGGAGATAGACAGTTTATTAAAACTGCTCCAGTCATCATTGCATGTCTTTCAGACAAAACTACTGACCCGAAATATAACGAATGGGATATCTCTTGCGCTCTCTCTATCCAAAATTTGCTCCTTGCGGCAGAATCAAATAATCTCGGTGCTTGTTTTATAACATGCTTTTTAAATTCCAATGATAATACTCACAAGGAACAAAAACAAATCTTGCGCAAAGTTCTTGGTTTACCAGAAAATATAGAGCTTGTCGCCTTGATAACTCTTGGTTATAAAGATAGCTCCGAAATAATTGAAGAGAAGTTATTACTCGATTATGATGAGGTTGTTTCACATGAAATGTTTGGAAAGCATAAATGACGCAACTTATTGAATAAGTTATCCAAGAATAAAGACGATAAGTCTTAGTAAGAAAAACCCCGTATACAGGGATTTGTAGAAAAACAGCCAAAAGAAAAGTCTTAGTGCGATATTCCGCAACCGCCCCAAGACAAGCGGTTTTGATTGTTTTTTGATTAAATAACGGTGCGATGGGATTTGAACTTTCGACACACTATACTTGTTTACATTGTGATGATATGTTAAAATGAACCTACATTTAGGAGGAAGGAATGATGAAGAAAATATTGTTGTATTTCGGACAGAACCCAGCTTTCCCGCATCTAGTCAAGATAGGTTCGACATCAAAGCTAGTTGTTGAGGACAGAGGTCTATCTGCAAGTAATGTGCCAGAAGATTTTGGGTATCTTGCCGTATTTAAATGTGACTGCGCAGAAACTGCCGAGAAGAAAGTTCACAAGCAATTTGCAAAATATCGGCACTTTACACAAACCAATAGAAGAACAGAATTCTTTTGGATTGGTTGCGCCCAAGATGCCATTGCATATGCGCGCGACCTGAAAGGTGTTCACGAAAACACCGAAGAAGAAACAGAAGAAATTGAAGTTGTTGACAAAACCACTGGCGAACGTAAAATCAAAAAAATTGCCGCAAAGACTACTTTCCAAATGATTGGGTTGCCAGTAGGAACAGAGATATATCTGCAAAATAACAAAGGGCGAAAAGCTATCGTTATGGACGCGACAAACAAAATATCTTTCGAAGGCCAAGTTGGAGCGATTTCAGAAATAGCAAAATGTGTGTTGAATTATAGCGTCAGTGGCTTTATTGCGTTCTATCACGAAGGTAAAAGACTTTTTGATTTAAGACCAGGCCAAGAAGATAAGGAGTAAAACATGAGCATATGGCATTGCGAAGTTTGCGGAATGGATTTGTTGGACGATGACAATATGTGCCCCGCGTGTGGCGGAACACCAGTCGATGAAGACGAGAGTGAGAGTGAGGTGAAGACATGAAGGAAATCATTTCTGGAACTACATTTAATTCAGAACAAACTATGCTAAGGGGTGAAATGTTTAATGTGCTTGGTGTTGTTGGCAGAGAAAAGCATTTTCGATATAGGATAATTGGAGCCTCTCCATCTTGGAAAAGTGAATTGGTTGGAAGATTAAACATTGGTCATAACAAGCCAGTAGTTCTAGAGGCAATAGAACTTGAGAGAATGCTCACTGTTGAAGGTGAGATCCGCAACTCATTAAATAGTATTGGCATTGAGGACGGTTTTGTTATAATCAATTCAATTGACAAGATGAGTGATTATCAAAACATATACAAAATTTTGAGTGAAATTGACCATGATAATGTCATCTGTTTTACAGATTCAAGCTCGTACTCTCTCCCGTACAGAGAAGGTACTTTCACACATACAAGTAGGGTTTCAATAATGGCAAAAGCATATCAATTTGAATTCTTCGTTGCTAAAATGTTGAAATTATATTTCAAAAACATTGTAAGCTTTCCAACTGCGCGTGAAAACTATGACCTTAAAATTGATGATAACTCTGTTGAGATCAAATACATTTTAGACGGCAAGATTAGGATGCAGAACATAGACGCTGTTATTAAACAATTCTCTAGAAAAGAAACTACGAGAGCATTATTGGTCACCAATGGTTACTTCGGCGGCGAAAGCGAATTGGACAGAATTAATGAAAGAATCAGTCCATACAATATTGAAATTATATCCCTGAATCATCTACTTTATTTTGCTGAAGAAACTGACATAGAACTTATTAAGGAATTAAACGAATATTTATCATTCTCAACAACAAACATAGTTAGGTATAATCCGAGTGCAATATTCGAGAAGCTAGGTTTGAAGCCTATAAAAAAGCTTCTAAATCCGCCGTACAAAATAGCAGAAAGTAAAATAAAGAGTGGTAAAAAAGACTTTAAAAAGTATGAGGAGTATTGCCGCTCCATTATTGAATTTTTGTTCGGCGATTCTGTACAAATGACTAACAAAAGAAATGTAAATGCTAATTTAGCGGAAGCGGACGCTATAGCAAAGTTAAAATGCGAAGATACGCTAACTGGATTTTGGAAGTTAATTTATGATCGTTTTCGCACTAACTACGTTGTTTTCGAAATGAAAAATTATTCTAAACCCATCTCACAGAACAACATTTATGTAACTGAAAAATACCTGTATGATACAGCATTGCGAAATGTAGCTATTGTTTTCACAAGAAAAGGGGCTGATGCTGGTGCGTTCAAAGCACTTGAGGGCTGTCTCCGTGAACATGGAAAACTGTTCATAGTTCTAGATGATGGAGATATTAACAATCTCATCGACATAAAAATGAAGAATTTGAAACAGGCGGAGTTAAACGAAACGCCGTCTACATACTTGCTTCAAAAAGTTGACGATCTATTGGTTAATCTTGGAAAGTGATGCACTTTTCACTTCTGCAAGTTCTCCCACAGATACTCAGCGAAGTCATCGGCTCCTCAATGTTAAGTTCCCCTGCGATAAAGTCGAGTTTCATGTACTCTGCTTTTTGTTTGTCATCAAGAGACTCAAAGAATTTGAACTCCGCCGCGCAGTATTTGTTGAGCGCAAGTTGATACTCCACACTTGGCTTGTGATTTTGATAACCGTCAATAAGCAACTTCAATATTTTATCCATATACATCTCCTTTCTCTCGCATGCGCATTGAAATCAAGAAATTGCTGAGGAAATACGACTATCCACCACAATACCAAGAAACAGCAGTCGAGCGTGTTATTAAGCAAGCAGAGTATATGATGTGAGGTATGCATGTGCTAAGGAAGAAATGAAAAATGTGCATGCCGTAGTGGTAAAAAATTCAAAAACTGTTGTCCTGTTGTGACTCCCGAAATCTATTTAGAATTAGATTTCTGCATAACTACAAGCCAAGCCCTTATCAACTGTACTAAAAACGGTTCAAAGGAAATTGGAACATATCAAGAGTTTGAAACCTTTTTCAAGATTTTAATGGTAACCGCCTTGCGCTGACACTTAAAGAGTGTGGAATTAAATACGAAAACTGGAAAACTGAATTTGGTGCACGGCAAGATAGCCCAGAGTTCTATACGGACAATATTTTGGACTTTGAAAAGTTTGCAAGGAGTTCCCAGTTCCAGACTGGTGTTAAAAAAGTTTCTAATATCATCAAAGAGGGCGGTTGCATTTGTTTGATGTGTGCCGAAATAGACCCACTTAATTGCCACAGGGCAATTCTTGTGGCAAGGAATTTGAGTGACCAAGGTTTTGTTGTTACACACATAGTCGCACGAAATAGCGGTGTCGAATTCCAGACGCAACAGGATTTAGAGCAACGGCTTTTGGAACTTTATTTTAAACAACAGTCTTTTTTAGGTGATGAACTTGAAACCGCATATCAAAAACACAACAAAAAAATTGGATACAAAAAATAAAACTGAACTAGGTGGCGGTCATCTGTATTACTTACAAATCTAACCGCATTTTTCTTTGACGGTTTTGTTTTCGCGTGATACATTTTTGTATGAACATTAAAAGTGATTTGCTGCTCATGATTCCAGGTTACTTTGACGGTCTGGAAACCCTTGCCCCAATTAAACATGAAATAGGCGGCGCCCTAAACGCCCAAATACGTGACCAAGCAGCAGAAGAATTTTCTGGTAAATTTATAAAGGATAATTCTCGTGTTACCGTTGCCGAGGTTGTTTTGGAATGCGGAGGAAATGACGGTTTGCAAGAGGCAGTCGTCAATCTTATGTGGCACAACAAAACATCGCTTTGTGTCGTGGAAATTTATGCTTATGATTTAAAAATCCCGCCGCAGACTCTTTTATCTTATTACAGTGCACGAAAACTTTTTATAAGGTCGGGGAATGAAAGAATATCACTAAGTGACTATCTGCTATCTTTGGGAGTGACGGTTTATGGTTCAAAGCGTTCAATGGTTTTTGTAAACCAAGAGATTAAAGAAAACGAACTTTTGAATATATTGACCAACGAGGAAAAGCCAATGGGTAAAATAACGGGGACTCATTTCAAAAACATTATAAACAATAATTTGGCACAATATGATACGGCACGTGTATACGCAAGCGAAACTACATTTGTGGAAATAGTAAAGAACCCGCTGGCATCTGTGAAGGACCGATTGCATTATCAAGCAATCGAAATCTTTTTTATCGAGATGTTGTTGTTACAAGACGCCGCGGTAAGCAAAATGAATTCCGTAGTAAAAGAAAAAGTAGAGTACGAACGCGAGAACCCATACAGCAAGCAATCGCGCGAGGTAATTTATAGGCTGATGAGTGAAATGGCGCACGCGTACAACTATGCCGATTACACACAATTTTATTTCCCAACCGTTCGTGTATCCGCAGAACGTGTCGCCGAAGCGTTCGGTATAAACTTTATTGCAAACAAGTTCGAGCAAAACAAACAACTCTTGGAACAGATGTTGGAGTCAAACAAGAAGAAACTTATTGAAAAAGAAAACTCTTTGAAAAACGGTCTGTTGTTTATAATAACATTTTTAACAGGTATAAGCATCATCGCGGTAATCATGGGGGATATCCTGAACGACATACTTCTGGGTTATTCAATCGCATTTGGTGTGATGACGGTTGGTATTATTTTATACTTTTTTATAAAAATACTTGTTAAAAAATCTCTGCGCAAAAGGACCTCCATACGCTAGTACAAAAAAAAGTTTTTTAAAACCATTGACAAAGTGTATATATACTGTTAATATACGATATGTACAGTATAGTGATTTCAAACACGCTGACCCTGCCTATTTACGAGCAGGTCAAAAATCAAATCCGCCTCGCCATAATTAATGACGAGTTGGCGGTTGGTGAAATGTTGCCTTCAATTCGCCAACTTGCCCAAGATTTGAGAATCAGCGTCATTACCACTAAACGTGCATACGACGAACTGGAAGCCGAGGGCTATATCACAAACGTTCAGGGCAAAGGATGTTTTGTAAAGCCAAAAAACTTTGAGTTTATACGGGAACAAAAACTTAAAGAAATCGAACAACATTTTTCGGATGCAATCTCTTGCGGTCAGTTGATAAAAATTGGCGGGGTAGAATTGCACGAGATGTTGGAAATATTATTAAAGGAGAGTGAAGATGGAAAATGCACTGGAAATTAAAAATCTGGTAAAGCGTTTCGGAAAGTTCGGTGTTCACGATGTTTCGTTTTCGTTGCCAAAGGGCTATATCATGGGCTTTGTCGGCAAGAACGGGGCAGGTAAAACAACGACTATCAAAGCGATTTTGAATATGCTTAACCGTGACAGCGGTGAAATCAAAATCTTTGGCAAGGACAATTTAAAAGACGAGGCCGAAATCAAACAAAAAATCGGAGTAGTTATGGACAGTCCTTTTTATGAAAACGAATGGACGCTTGTCCAAGTTGGCAAAGCCCTAAAACCTTTCTACACAGATTGGTCTGACACAAAGTTTGGTGACCTGTTGCACCACTTTAACCTTGACCCGAACAAAAAGATTAAGGAACTATCGCGTGGTATGAAGATGAAAATCATGGTAGCGTGTGCATTGGCTCATGACCCAGATTTGTTAATTTTGGACGAACCAACAGGCGGTCTTGATGCCGTTGCGCGTGACGAGTTATTAGAAACGCTACAGGCATTTGTCAAAGATGAAAACAAATCTATCTTGTTTTCAACACATATCACAACCGACCTTGAAAAGATTGCGGACTATTTGACCTTTATCGAAAACGGAAAAATTGTCCACAGCGATACCAAAGACAACATGCTGGAAAAATATGTTGTTGTCAAAGGTGGTCTTAATGTTCTGTCGCCAGAACAAAAGAAACTGATTATCGCTTATCACGAAACAAAAGTGGGCTTTGACGGAATCACGGACAAGGCAAACCTTAAAAGCCTGCCAAAACTGGTGACCGAGCCATGCACAATGGACGAACTTGTTGTGCGCTTTAACAAAGAGGGGAGGAATAACAAAGAATGAAAAACATGATGGCATTATTAAAACTTGACTTGCGAATCATCGCACCATATTGGAAATGGCTTGTGATGTTTACGGGTATGGCCGCGCTTATGGGAATTATGGCGGGCGACGGATTGACATTTATAATTTCTTTTGCAATGTTTGCGGGAACCTTT
>WQSK01000004.1 GCA_009787915.1 Bacillota bacterium | reverse complement strand
ACTTCTTCAAAAAGTTTATCGTCGATAAGCCTGGGGTATATGTTGGTGTATTCAACACCATGACGTTCAAGTATTCCGATGTAGTTTTTGTTTTTCAAGTTGTGGTAAATGTTTGTGACACTCCAAGGCTCGCCACTTCTATTGCGTATACCTTTTTCGTTAAGTTCTTTGCAAATCTCTTTCTTAGGTTTTCCGCTTGCATAGTCTGAAAAAATCTTTTTCATAATTTCGGCTTTGGGTTTATCAATTTGAATTTTCTTGTCAACAACCTTGTACCCATACGTCACAATTCCGCCAGTCCAGTTCCCCTTGTCAAGATTGATTTGATTGCCACGTTTAATTTTCTGAGAGAGTTCCACTGAATAGAACTGGTTGTAACCCTCTATGACACTTTCTAACAAAATGCCCTCTGGCGAGTCCGCTATGGCTTCCGTTGCCGACACGACCTTAACGCCTGCTTCTTTAAGTTGTCGTTTATAAACCACACTTTCATATTTGTCCCTAGAAAATCGGTCAAGTTTATACACCAAAATCACGTCAAATATTTCTTGTTTGCTGTCCGAAATCATGCGTTGAAATTCAGGACGTTTGTCATTAGTCCCCGTCATAGCACGATCAACATACTCGCCTACAATGGCGAGATTTTGTCGTTGGGCAAATTCCCCACAGACTTTAACCTGTCCTTCAATCGACTGTTCCGTTTGGTTGTTGGAACTGTACCTTGCGTAGATTACTGCTTTGTTCATTTTACACACTCCTTTTTGCCCTTAACAAGCAACCGATCGTAGGGCTGCCTTTTGGGCTTAGCCGACAAACCGCACAACCGCCCAAGGCAGTCAAGGTGGAAGTTCCAAGGGAAAACTACCTTGACGGTCTTGGGCGTGTTGTGCTACCAACATCGGCTATGCCCAAAAGGGAGCACACCAACTGTACCACAAGTGATGGGAAAAGTTAGGTTTTTGCTGTGTAAAGTATTGGTTTTGTGTAGGTAAAGTCATGGGACAAATTAAAAACGATTTTTTAAAATTCTAGTAGTCAAAATGGGTACTTCTTGCGTTCTCCATGTAGGGAAAGTTTTTTTGATTTACCCCCTCACTTTTGACCTTTGTCGTGACCTACTGTTAAGGCAAAAGAAAAACAAATGACAGCAAATCTTTAAGAGGTGGCTGTGCAAAAAACTATTCGAGTACAAATCGGCAGTTATCGGCTTCGTGACAAAGTTACGAGGTCGCTTTTGCCATGCGTGCCGATTTATGCAGAAGTCACAACAAAGGTAGCAGTAAGTCTTGCGGAACGAGTGGCAAGCCTTCTAGTCGATTGCTATCAAATGAGCAAAGCGAATGAGCCGAGAGTGTGCAAACACACTTGCGACCGCACAGTGGTGGCGAGAGACGAGGCTTGCCCGTCTCCGCCACGTGCGCCGCAAGGGGTTGCTAGCGAAGCGGTTGTCATACTTGATATTGGCAACACTTAAAAATTCTAAAAGAGGTGGATAATCACATGGACAAGTTCATGTCAAAACGTGTTGAGAGGGTTTTGAAACCTAACGCACATTTATTATCTAAACAAAAGAGAGAGCAAGTAAATACTCGGATAAATCGGTTTAAGTTCTTTACTGAAATCATTTACTATCACGAACCTTTTGATATCCTGACTGGTAAGAAAGATTATAACTGGGTAGATACTGAAACTGGCAAAATCATCTCAGCGAGTAAACGAAAAGAGATAACAGACCAAGAGCAAATTGACGAATACGCAAGTCGTGGCGAGATTTTGGAAATCGACAACGGATTTGACCGCAGTCAATACGAGAGTTGTCGCAGAGCAAAAGACAATTTTTATGGATATGCTTTGTGTAATGACTGGGTTTATTTTTGTACTTTTACGATTGCGAAAAGCGAACATGACCATGATGACAAAGCAACAAAATACTACTGGCAAATGTTCCGCCAAAAGTTACAAAAGAGATTTCCAACTGTTAAGATCCTTGCAGTTCCTGAACGCCACGCCAAAGGCAACATTCATTTTCATGCTTTACTTGGGGATTGTGACTTAGAAAATATTTTAGTCGTGGCAATCAACCCACACACAAGCGAACCTGTATTACAAAGTGGTCGACAAGTTTATAATTTGCCACTCTGGGACAAAGGTTTTTCAACTGTTGTTAAAATCGACCAAGAGAGTATTGAAAACCAGTTGAAAGCAATCAACTACATTATTGGATATGTGACCAAGCAAGAGAACAGCATTGGGCTTAATCAGAAACGCTATTATCGAACTAGAAACTTGGATTTCAAAAACACCGAGATAAAGTTTACTGACAAAGCGAAATATGAGAGTCTGCTATTAAGTACGTTTGATATAAACGCAAAACTCGTCAAACACAAAGAGAACGACAGAATGATTGTTTTTAGGGTGTACAATTAAGAAGGTTAATGGTACAATCACAACGATGAAAATCGTTTCATTTTTTGCAGGTGCTGGGGGTCTTGACCTTGGCTTTGAAAAAGCGGGGTTTCACACTGTTTGGGCGAATGAATACGATAAAACAATTTGGGCTACTTATGAAAAAAATTTTCCTAATTCTAAACTTGATAAACGAAGCATAACAGATGTATCTCCCAAAGAAGTTCCCGATTGTGACGGAATCATTGGCGGACCGCCATGTCAAAGTTGGAGTGAAGCCGGTGCGGGGCGTGGCATTGATGACGATAGGGGTAAATTGTTTTTAGACTATATTAGGATATTAAAAGATAAAAAGCCAAAGTTTTTCTTGTGTGAAAATGTGGGCGGTATGCTTTTAGATAAACACAAAGTTAATTTCGATAAGTTTATTTCCGAGTTTGAAAGTGCAGGATATAATGTTTCTTGGCAACTTGTTGACGCTAATGATTTTGATGTCCCTCAAAATCGCAAGCGTGTCATCATCGTGGGATATAGAAAAGATTTAAATAAAAAGTTTGAATTTCCACCTGTGCAAGAATATAAACCAAATTTGAAAGACGCTATATGGGATTTGCGACAAGCCCAACCTGCTAAACAGCATAATAAGTCATGGGGGCTTGAATTACCAATTCCGAATCACGAATATATGAATGGCGGATTCTCTACAATCTTTATGTCACGTAATCGTGTACGTTCTTGGGACGAACCTTCTTTCACTATCCAAGCAGGTGGCAGACACGCCCCTATCCACCCACAAGCCCCTAAAATGCTTTTTGTCGAACAAAACAAAAGAATATTCGTTCCCGGTAAAGAAGATGATTATAGGCGGTTGTCCGTGCGTGAGTGTGCAAGAATACAAACATTCCCCGATAGTTTTATTTTTATTTATAATGACATTGCCGACGGTTACAAAATGGTGGGTAATGCCGTGCCAGTAAACCTAGCGTATGCGATTGCAAAAAAGATAAAGGAAGATTTGAAATGAGAACAACAATAAACTCAACAATTAAAGGCAAGGCATATGAATACGCTTGCGTGTTGGCGATAAAGGAACTTGTCACGCCTATTCGTCCAGTTGAAATCATAGCGAATTCAAGTCTTGAAATAGCAGAACAAAGATATAACGAAATCACGCAAGACGAGCAAGCCGAAATGTTGAGATCCGCAAAAGCGGGCATGAGCAAAATTATTGAAATGGAACCCAAAGTAACCGACGACGGAGATGATAAATTGACCATATCGCTACAACCCGATAATTTGGCGAAAGGTGGGGATATTCGTGATGTCCTGATTATCCGACGTTCAATCAAGTGGGAAATCGGAGTTTCGGTTAAACATAACCACGAGGCGTTAAAACACTCACGGCTTTCGATGAGTATTGATTTTGGCAAACTTTGGCTTGGTGCAAATTGTTCCAAAGATTACTTCACTGAAATAAAACCTTTGTTTGACATGTTGTCAAAAGAAAAGTCTTGC
Source organism: Bacillota bacterium (assembly GCA_009787915.1). Taxonomy (GTDB): domain Bacteria; phylum Bacillota; class Clostridia; order Christensenellales; family UBA1242; genus WQSK01. The sequence continues at coordinate 36,925 of WQSK01000004.1, read as the reverse complement.
GGGAAATTGTGGTCGCAGTTGCCAAGCAAGGAGAATGCCGTATATGTTCCGTTATTAACTGCTTTCAAAAATGAGTTTATTAAACTTAATTCTCAAAACGAAGACGTAACCGAAAATCTAATTCGCTATCTGCTTGGAAGCAACGGGAAAGACTATTACAAACTTATCCACCGCAATAATAACATTGCTACGATTATTCCATTTAACTTGTTCGGCACATTAAACACAAGCGGTAAAAACAAGCCAACTATAACTATCCCAAATATCGAATTACCTACGCGAATTATTGAGTTTGATTTCAAAGAAAAATCACAAACCACGTTGATATTAACAATGAATAATGGTTGGTCAATTTCTTTCCGAATTCACAATGCAAGTTCCAAAGTTGAAACAAGTTTGAAATTCGATATTAATTTACAAAGCAAGCCCGAAAAAATGTTTTATATAGATGTTAAGTGGTAAGTACCTAAATAGTTCCAAACTTGAAGATAATTTTATATTGTCTTTGAGTAGAATTCGTGGTAGTATCTGGGTGGAGGCATTTTGAGAAAGAAAAATCCTAGATACAAAGAATATTTGAGACGCAAAAGTAGGAAGAAAGGAGTGCGTAAAGCTGAACGCCGTTACCATAAACCATGCACTAGTAGGAAGAAAGAAGCTATCAAAATAAAAAAATATAAAAAAACTGATAGATGCCACTTACAAAAGATTAAAGAAAAGAGTTTTAGTCTTCCAGAGGATTTTAGCTTGCTTAGTAATCCAGAAGACGTGAAGAGCACTTTTCACTGTATTCGTGAATTCATGATTGCGAATAGAGGTCTGCGCATGAAGATAAAAATCGATGCTAGAAATATTAAAAATGCAACAGCAGATGCAGTAATGTACCTACTCGCGATGCTTAGAGACAAGCGGAATCAAAATGAAGGTATTAGGTGGTCTGGAGACCTCCCGCTAGTAGATGGAGCAAGACGTGTATTTATGGAGTCAGGATTTCTTAGCTACGTTAATAGCTTAAATAATATTATCAAAAACGCCGATAAGGTTGCGATTAAAAATGGAAAAGAGGTTAAATCAGATCTTGCAAAAGCCATATGCGATTGGGTTATAGACAAAATTGGGTGTACTAGAAATGAAACGAAATTTTTGCAGAAGACTATTGTAGAGCTTATGGAAAACACGAAAGCACATGCTTACACTGATGACACAGATCTTTTAAAAGATTGGTATTTGTTTGTCGAAAAGCGCAGCTCGAAATTTGAGTTTGTATTTCTTGACACAGGTGGCAGTATACCTTCGACCATTAAAAAGAGATTTGGAGAAAAGGTTTTTGGTGCTAGGCAAGTAGATTTGATTGAGTCTGCTTTGGAGGGCGGAGAATTTCGTTCAACTACAAAACTTAAGCATCGAAACAAAGGCTTGCCAAATATTAAACAAAAAATTGAATATGGACATATTAAAAGTATGGTGATATTATCTAATAGGGCGAAGTGTGAACTGTATAAAGAAAATAATAATCTAGTTATAAAAAAAGATGAGCAAAAAAATAAATTATATGGTACGCTATACTACTGGGAAGTAGACACTGTGAAATTGAAAGGAGAAGCATGTTAATGGAAAAGATTAAGATAAATGTCGCACATGACTTTACTGAGATACCGGGTCCACGCTATAAAAAGGATGGTAAATTTTCTGGCGAGGAATTTAGGGATAAACACCTAATCCCTAACTACGATAAGGCAAAGGCTAATGGTGTAAAGATAATGGTCAATCTTGACGGTGGGTATGGCTATCCAGTTTCTTTTCTCGAGGAATCTTTTGGTGGACTCGCAAGGATTTATAGAGACGATAATGTTGTGGGTATGTTTGATTTTGTTTCAAAAGAGGAGCCATCTTTGATAGATGATATCAGAAAATATATATTGGATGCGAATAAGAGGGTTTGAAATGTCAACAAGAATAATACAGAGGATATTTTTAATAATAGGTATATTTATCATTATTTCTCTAATTGTTTGGCTAGTACTTGCTTCGAGACTTGACATAAACAAAGAGTCTTTTTATCATATTTCTTTGTCGGAAGGTATACCAATTATTCTAATTGCCGTGGCAACGATGTTTCTGTCTTTTTGGTTTTCTAATAAAATCTCCGATGAGAAAAAGCAAAAAGAAACTATATATGAGTATCTTAAAAAGATTATAACCATGTTTGAGAAGATAGATTCTATTGTCGAGGCTTATGATTTAACATCGGCTGCTAAAATAAGAAATTTCACATGTTGCATGCAAGTTGTTAGTGCGTTTAGAAAGTTAAGCAATACAGTAGATACACTCAAAAAAATGGATGCGGAGCGCTTTTGTAAAGATGATTTATGTGCGTTAGAGTCACATATTAAGGAATTTAATGACTACATCACTGGGTTCAAGTTTGAAAATGATGTATCGGCCAAGTCGAGGAACGCTTTGATAATTAAAGTCGGAAAATTTACAAGTGACGCTGGTAATATAATTTTCATATTCGGAGTAAACCTATTTAGATAATGAACCTCCCAACAACGCCACGGCAGATAAACAACCTTGACAGTTCGTTTATTACGTCGTATGCTCCTCCAAGCGAAGCGCAGGAGAGGACAAGGTTCTCGCAGAAGCGAGGTTCTTACCCTCCTCCAAAATATGCTCGAAATTTGTGCCGAAAGTTCAGCAGAACCCAACCACGATGATTGATATTTACAAAAAATATTCTTCTGCGTTTGACAATTGTTCTTTGAGTTCATCATAGTCATGCACTATACCGCCTCTGCGCAGGTGTGAATTCAAGTCACTTCTTACATTTCGTTTTGCATAGTCCAAAAACTCTGGTGTGGCAGAAACAGTTTTGTCCATTCCAAATTTTTCAGATATTAAAAAGTCGTTCGTCGCAAACTCAAGATATTCCCACAAATCTTTTTCCGAAAGATGTTTTAGGTCGATTCTTTGACTCTCACGTTTGATTTTATAATCTTGCAGTTTTTTGTATTCATGTAGCGCAGTTCTGTACTTTTCTATTAGTTGATATTTTTTAACGATATCGTCTGCAGTGACAAAATATTTTTGCTCTATATAACGCATCTCCTGTTTAAAGGCATCGACGCGCTTTTGGTCTGTGTACCCAACAACGTTTCGGGCATCACGTTCGTTTAACAAAAACAGAGCATAGTTCCGTGCTTCGTTAATAAGCATTTCGGGAAAATGTTCAAGAAACAAGTCGGCGACTTCTTCATGTAAAATGTTGGGCATTGCCATGCGCTCCGCCCATCTACAAGTTTCCATAATTTCTTTCTTCATCGAAATTAAACTAGCACATTTAATTTGCAATATCAAGAGCACATTTGTTATCCTAGATGGAATGCCAAAAGTCACGCGTGTAATAAATGTCGGGAAAATAAAAATGGGTGGTGAGAGCCCAATTGTTATTCAATCAATGACAAACACACCGACAAAAGATATAAGAGCCACGGTTGCGCAAATCAAGGCGTTGGAGAGTGTGGGTTGTGAACTTGTACGTGTCGCCGTGCCGTGTTTGGATTCGGCAAAGGCTATTTCCGAGATTAAAAAACAAATCAACATACCTATCGAGGCGGATATTCATTTTGATTATAAACTTGCGGTTGAATCTATTAGACATGGGGCGGACAAGATTCGGATTAATCCAGGGACTTTGGGCGGACTTGATAAAATCAAACATGTTGTTGACGTGGCGAAAGAATATAAAATACCAATACGGGTTGGGTTGAACTCGGGTTCGGTTGAAAAAGATATTTTGAAAAAACACGGCGGAGTAACAGCCGAGGGTTTGACCGAGAGTACCGAGCGTAGTGTTAAAATTTTGGAGGATTTGGGCTTTTACGATATTTGTATTTCCGTAAAGTGTTCAAATGTGCCGATGACGATTGAAACCAATTTGTTGCTCGCAAAAAAGTTTGACTATCCCATACACATCGGTATCACAGAATCTGGAACAATTAGGTCGGGGTCGATTAAATCCGCGGTGAGGCTGGGGACACTTTTGCATCACGGGATTGGGGATACTATTCGGGTTTCGCTCACGGGTGACCCAGTGGAAGAAATCTATTATTGCAAACAAATCTTAAGTGCACTGGATTTAAGAAAGTTTGGTGTAGAGGTTATATCTTGTCCAACGTGTGCGAGGACGGAGGTTGACCTTATCCCAATTGCGAACGAGGTCGAGAAACAATGTGCTGGTATCAACAAACATATAAAGGTAGCAGTTATGGGCTGTGCGGTAAATGGACCAGGTGAGGCAAGCCAATCCGACATCGGAATTGCGTGCGGGAGGGGTCAAGGTGTTTTGTTCAAAAACGGTAAGGTTTTAAAGACCGTGTCAGAGAATAAAATGGTGGATGAACTTATGAAAGAAATCAATAAAATGGCAGGTGGGAGATGAAAGTTGTAGTTTGTAAAAGTAGCGGTCTTTGCTTTGGGGCGAAACGCGCGATAGATATTGCGGAAGGAAATCCGAACTCGGTTTTAATCGGCGGTCCTATTTTAAGAAACCCTGTTATTAACAACCGCTTGGAAAAGGACTTTGGAATCACAATACAACCCGATTATAAAAAGATTGTTTCCAAACAAAAGGCAATTATCACCGCACATGGTTTGCCAAAAAGGGTCGAGGATGAACTTCGTAACAAGGGCATAGATTTGGTGGATTCGACCTGCCCGACGGTTAAAAAGGTTCACCACAAAGTTCGCGAGTTGACCGAGGCTGGTTATTATATTGTTTTGTTTGGCGACAAAAAGCACCCCGAAACAATCGGTCATGTGGGTTACGCAAACGATAATATCTTTGTGGTCGAAACCGTGGACGAAGCGATTAGCAATATACCTTCTTTGCTTGAACACGTCCGTCATGGTCAAAAGATTGCACTCCTTGCCCAGACCACAAAAAACCAAACCGACTTGTTGGAGATATCTGTGACTTTCAAAGAAAAAGGTGTTGGACACGATTTGGTTGATACGACCTGTTCGGCGGTTAGGGAACGACAAAAGGAGGTCGCCACACTTGCAAAATCCGTGGACGTTGTTATTGTTGTTGGGGGAAAAGCCTCGCACAACACGGTGCTACTTAAAACAACCGCCTCCAAGTATAAACCCACGTATCATATCGAATCCGCGGACGAGATTAACAAAGATTGGTTTGCGGGAAAAAAGAGTTGTGGACTTGTGGGTGGGGTGTCATGTCCAGAGTATTTAATTGACGAGGTTCAAAAACGCTTGTATGCTTTTTGAATGGACAAAAGAATCAAAAATGTTTGTGAATTTTACGCGATTACGCACAGGTTGAAAAACCTGATTCGTGCGGGGCAGACGACTTGGGCGATAGAGCGCGAACGGTTTGAGAGTGTCGCGGAACACGTTTATGGTTCCCAAATGTTGGCTCTTGCAATTCACAGCGAGTTTGATTTGAAATTGGACCTTAAAAAGGTTGCACTTATGATTGCGATTCATGAATTGGGCGAGTGCGTGATTGGCGACCTCGGTGACACTGGTTGCCCGATTTCAAAAGAAGAAAAAGCCCGACTTGAATTGGAGGCCGTCCAAAAGATTTTTGCGGGCATAAGTAATGCAGGGGAGTTGTTGGAACTCTTTGCCCAATTCGAGGAGCGCAAAACCGATGAGGCAAAGTTTGCGTACCTCGTGGAAAAAATCGAGTGTGATTTCGAATTCAAGTATAACGAAGAAATGGGCTATGCGGATGAAAAACGTGTTACGAACAAGTCGGCAAAGGAGATGCTCTTGAAACATAAAAAGTATGGATGCAGGACTTTGGTCGAGGGTTTTATTGAACATGACAGGCGAAATATTTTTGGAGATGACAAAATCTTTAATGCTATTGCAGAGTATCTTTTGAAAAATAAAGTCTTTAACTAATATTTTTAATTTTTCTGTATGGCATATGATAGTCTATCATGTATACTTTTGTTGTGGCTAATCAAATTAAAAACGTTTGTGATTTTTATGCAATAACACACCGCTTGAAAACCCTCCCGCGAACTGGGTGGATAGATTGTGGTATTCAAAGCGACAGAATCGAATCGGTGGCGGAACATATTTATGGAACCCAGATGTTGGCTTTGGCGATTAACGCGGAGTTTGACCTTGGGTTTGATATAAGTAAGGTTGCACTTATGATTGCGATACATGAGTTGGGCGAGTGCATAATTGGCGATATCCCAGCAACGGGGAGTGTCGTAACAAAACAAGAGAAACAACGAATTGAACTAGAGGCGGTGAAAAAGATTTTGGGTGGCCTCGTAAATGGTAGCGAAATTAAAAAAATATACAAGGAATACGACGAACAAAAAACAAAAGAGGCGCGATTTGCGTATCTTGTTGATAAACTCGAGTGTGACCTGCAATGCAAATATTATGACGAGTCGGGCGCAATGAAGTTCGATAAACTAACACCAAGCGATATTCAAAGAATCAGAATTGAAAAGTGGAAAGACCGCGGATATAAACGGTTTTCGGACTTTTGGATTGGGAATGATATTGAACGCGTGTTTGAAGATGAACCATTGTTCAAATCAATCGCAGAATATATTATGAAACACGATGTTTTTAAATAGCCTATTGACTTTAGTCCAAAACTATGGTATATACGACATATGAGTTCAATTAATTTATTTCCAAGACGGGATGCAATCCCAACAAACGAGCAATTGCGTGCAGAGTTACGTAAAAAAGACGAGAACAGAACTTTGCTTGTTCCAAAAAGCATTTTTCCAGCAAACCAACTTGGTGTAGACGGAGAAGAACATGGCTTTGACGCAAAAGCATGGCTTGAATCACTTGGGTGGAAATACGAACCCGAAGTTGATTTAGATTTGTTTAACAATGGTACAATGACAGAGGACCAGATTAATTGGTTTTTCGACCAAGTGACTATGGCAGAGGGTTGGGTTGCAACACGAGGCTATGGCGACAGCATTATTATCCATGACGAATATGACCGTGACAGGGCTTCTGTTCTTACAGAAAAATGGGCAGATAGAAGAAACTTGCATTTGATGTCGCGCCTTGGTCAGACTTTCATTAAAAATGGGCAGTTGGTAACTTTTGGCTTTGCGGAAAGCAAATACACATCTAACCCAAGACAACTTTATACGGCGGGGAGCCTCAGCCTTGGAAAACCAGAGTATAACGAAAAAGTAGAAGAATACATTGCCCGTACCAAAAAATTTGGTCATATATACTTCCCGAACCACGAGGACGTAACACAATATTGGTGCGAAGATTATCTTCTTGACAAGATTAATGCTTTGCCAAGTATCGAAGAAATAAATAAAGAAGTTGGCCCAACTATTGAATAATTTTCTGATTTGGCTTGTATTTTAATTTTGTCATATGGCATACTATGGACATGAGCACTGAACAGCAACAACAAGCACCACAACAAAGAAGACGCGGCGGGTCATCGCTGTTTTACATTGTTACTATTGTATTAGTACTTTTTTTGATTATGAATTCTATGAACGCGTGCGGGACACAAGTACGGCGTTCAACCTACACACAGTTCACGCGTGATATCGGTTTGGTTTCAAAACCAATTGGGCCAAATGGCGCATGGATTTTTGAAACAACAAGGCTTAGACAAACCATAGAAGGCGAAACAACAGATGTTCGTTTTGGTAGTGACGATTTCGGTCATCACTATGTCTATATTCCTACAAGCAACATCGCTGCTATTGTACAGCAAGGGAATCAATTCTATGTTTTAAGACATGGCTTCACCGACCCGCAAATGTTGGACAGATTCCAAAGTAACCCAAGCCGTCATGCTACATATGTTTTCCATTATACAATGGTTCACGACATCAGCGCAATTTGGATGGCTTATAACTCTTTCGTAAATGTACAGGCACGCGCGCTTGCGGATTTGCTTAATACATTTCTAACTGCAAACTATGGTCTTACTTCGACCGATGATGACTATGTTGAGGGTGCATTTAACATTGACCCAAGCGAGTTAGCAGGGTTTTTGGGAAACGAGGTATCCCCTCATGCGAACTTATCAAACGAACAATGGGCACACATCCGTCAAGTAAATACTTTTGTAAATCAGTTCGCGGCACGTTATTCGTTCCATGTAAATTCAAGTGAGATTCCGTCAAACTGGTTTAACTTTGGAAACATCTTAAGTGTCCTTTCAATCATGGTATTCCTGTTGGTTGCGTTCCTTATATTTAGGTCGTTTTCAAGCCGTGGCGGTTTGGGAAACATGGGTAAAAACCGTGCGACACATACAATCGGTGGCGATGTAAAATTTGCAAACGTCGCAGGTATCGAAGAAGAAAAAGAACAGGTTATGGAAATTGTTGATTTCCTAAGAAACCCAAAGAAATTCCTCGACCTCGGTGCCCGTATCCCTAAAGGTGTTTTGCTTGTGGGACAACCAGGTACAGGAAAAACACTTTTGGCAAAAGCAATTGCAGGGGAAGCAGGGGTTCATTTCTTTTCAATAAGCGGTTCGGACTTCTCGGAGATGCTTGTTGGTGTTGGACCAAGCCGTATGCGCGACCTTTTTGAAACCGCAAAAGCAAACGCACCTGCGATTATCTTTATTGACGAAATTGACTCTATCGCACGTATGCGCGGTGTAGGGGTCAGCGGTGTTTCTGAAGAAAACGAACAAACCCTTAACCAACTTTTGGTTCAAATGGATGGCTTTACAAAATCGGAGGGCGTTATTGTTATTGCCGCCACAAACCGTCCAGATATTTTGGACCAAGCACTTTTACGCCCAGGTCGATTTGACAGGCAAATTGTTGTGCAACTCCCTGATGTTAAGGGGCGCGAGCAAATCCTTAAAGTCCACGCCAAGGGCAAACCATTGGGCGGCGATGTTGACCTTAAGCGTGTTGCGCAAATCGTGTCTGGGTTTTCGGGTGCTGATATCGAGAACTTGTTGAACGAAGCCGCGATTATTGCCGCAAAAAAAGACAAACGTAAAATCAGTATGTCTGATATTACCGAGGGTATTAACAAGGTTATACTTGGACCACAGAAAAAAAGCCGAATCATTACCGAAGAAGATAAAAAAATTACGGCTTATCACGAGGCAGGTCACGCGATTATTTCCCGTGTTTTGCAACCTGACCAAACGGTGCAAGAGGTTTCTATTATCCCGCGTGGTATGGCGGCAGGTTATACCCTAACAAACGACCATGAAAAAGAAACACAACATAAATCGAAAACCGAGTTGTCGCATAGATTGGCGATGCTTATGGGTGGGCGTGTTGCGGAACAACTTTTCCATGGTGACATTTGTACGGGTGCATCAAACGATATCAAGGTTGCAACAAACCTTGCCGAGTACATGGTAACAACGTTTGGTATGTCGAAAAAACTTGGGCCTCTTTATTATGGTAAAGAAGAAGAAATGGCACTGCGTTTATATAACAGCCAAAACCGCTCGGAAGCACTTCAATCTGTGATTGACGGCGAGATTAAGGCACTGATAATGGATGCCGAAAAACGCGCTACCGAGATTTTGACAAAACACAAATCTCATGCCGAGGTTATGAAAAAAGTGTTGCTTGAACGCGAAACAATTTATGCGGCGGATATTGCACTTATCATGGAGGGTAAGTCTGCGAAAGACGTTATCAAAAAAATGGAAGAACGTGATGCGGAGTCCAAATCCTCGGAAGAACGTGACCGCATTAATTCAGAGATAGAGTTATTGGATGTTGAATTGGACAAAATTCTTAAGCACAGCAAGCGTTATGTTGAGGCAAAGTTGTCGACTCCTGAAAAACTGGCTGAGTTGGAAGAAAAAATGGAAAAAGCCAGACAGCACGTTAGGGACGGGAACGAGTTGACGCAACTCCCGACTCTTGACAATTTGGCGGAATATGATAGTATTTTGGCTAGGGCGGTGAAAGTGGCCGAGGTTACAGAAACCGAGCCAGGTTCAGAGGAAAAGCCTGTCCAGGCAAAAAAACCGACTGCGCCAAGAAAGCCTGTGGCGAAGAAACCAGTTGTTAAGACGCCAGAAAATCAAGAGAAAAAGGAAAATGAATGAGCGAGTATAAACCAGGGTCCACAACGGACGAAGAAAGACAAAAGGCCATAGACGCCCCAAAGGACGACACCGCGCGCCCAAAATCTTTCAACGAACGTATCTTTGGTTTTACAAAAAATATTACTCCGCGTATGGCTATTATTTGGGCCGTGTCGTTTGTTGTGTTTTTGATTGTTGGTTTTGGAACCGCGTCGATTGTAATGGTTGCTATACCGCGCAATTTCGGACACGAAATTTTGAAAGAAGATGTTTTCATGATTACCTATAGAAATGCAAATGCAAACAGCCCAGGCGAGATGATAAGTGCAAACGATTCTACACATCTTCATTATGCACCCATGGCGGAGGTATTGAATCTTTTGCATCGAGGGTCAAGGACAAATGTTCTTGCCGATGTTTTCCGCGGACGACCACGAGGCTCCACAGGTTGGAACAATGGGTTTGTTCAATGCGGAACATCGTTTGAGAGTTCCTTTGCTCAAAATTCAATTGTCATAGAATTTGCAAGACCAGTTTTCCGTATTTCGCCTGTTCCAGACTCGCGTACAGAGTTTGAGTTTTTACACAATGACGAAGGTGAGCGTTTGGTATCCGATATGGATGTTTTCAGAATTTATATCCCGTTAAGAGAGGGTGGCTTTGGTGCACAACGCTGGTATCTCGCCACAACAAATCCGAATGCAGTCGGCGGAGGCACAAGTTTCTCGCTCAGACACGTCGTTACGGTTTACGGAAATTATACAAGGCTTTGGGATTTTGTCCGTGCGCTCGATATCCACTGACACAATTGTTGCTGTTGCGACACCCCGAGGACTTGGCGGGGTGGGTATAATACGTATCAGCGGTGACAAGGCACACGCCATAGCCCAAAAAATTACGGGTGTTTTGTTGGAACCAAGAAAGGCAACGTCGGTTAATGTTTGGTTTGGTTTCGTGTGCGATAATTCGGTAGCAATTTTTTTCAAGAACCCAAAAAGTTTCACAGGCGAAGATGTTGTTGAATTACAAATGCACGGTGGGCAGATACTCTTGGATAAAACCATAGAGCATTTGATTTCGCTCGGTTGCCGTTTGGCAGAACCTGGCGAGTTCACGCGCCGTGCTTTGCTAGGCGGGCGTGTGACACTTAGCGGTGCCGAGGCGATTGCAAATATTATCCATGCCGAATCCGAGGCGGAATTGGGGTCGGCATATTTACATTCCGAATTTCATGACACGATGATTGATATTGAAAAAAAGTTGTTGGGTGTATCGGCTTTAATCGAGGCACACAACGACCACCCCGAGGATGTGCCCTTAACCAATGTGCTACCGCAAATTTCCGAGTGCAAAAATAGCCTTTTAAAACTTAATGAAAACCAACGTAATGCCGAGTACATCTATAATGGGATTCGCGTGGCATTTTTTGGTGCGCCAAATGTCGGCAAGAGTTCAATTTTTAACGCGATATTGGGAACCAGTCGCAGTATCGTCACCGACATCGCAGGAACAACAACAGACACAATTTCCGAGGCTATCCAGATTGAGGGGTACAAGGTTGTTTTCCTCGACACCGCGGGTTTGCGAAGCGGAGGTAACAAAATTGAAAAATGTGGGCAAGAGCGGACGCGCAAACTTGCCGAGGAGTGTGATGTTGCTATTGTTGTGACAGACACGGATATGGTCGATAAAGATATTATGAGCCTAGTTAAATCAAAAGTGCATATCGTTGTTCGGAACAAGTGTGACACCACAAAAACAAAGCATAAAGCAGGCTGGGTGTATACCTCGGCAAAAACGGGCGAGGGGATTGATACCTTGAAATCACAAATCATCGAAAAAACCGTTGGGGTGGCGGGCAAGTCAAACGCGCGGGTCAACGCAAACATGCGACAGCGCGAACAAATTCGGTTGGCATCAGAGTCTTTGGACTATGCGATATCTTCGTTAAAAAAGGGTGAAACCATAGACCTTGTTGGGTCGTGCGTGTCTACGGGTTTGTTTCATATATCAAATGTTACGGGGACGAATACGTCCGAGGCCGTGCTGGATACGATATTTTCGCGCTTTTGTTTGGGGAAGTGATATGAACGACCGCATTAACGAGAAACTGCAATTGGTTCCGCACGTACCTGGGGTGTACGAAATGCGCGACATGGCAAACCACGTGATTTACATTGGCAAAGCAAAAGATTTGTTCAAACGCCTGTCATCGTACTTCCGAAAAGGCAACCATGATGCAAAGACAATTGCTCTTGTACAACGTGTTGTGGATTTTAACTATTTTGTTTGCAAGACCGAAAATGATGCTTTGGCGTTGGAGGCAAACCTTATTCGCCGTCATAAGCCGCACTATAATGTGTTGCTTAAAGACAATAAGACTTTCCCATATATTTTGGTGACAGATGACAAGATTGAAATTACCAGACAATTGCACAAGCGGGGTAAATACTTTGGTCCGTATTTCAACGGCATTTGGGCATCTGGGATTATGGATACGATTTATGATTTATTTAATGTACGCGGTAAATGCGACCCCGAAACCATTGCGAATATTAAACGCTTTTTGTCAGGGGAGGACGAATTTAATGCGCGCGAGGTGCTGGAACAAAAGATGAACCAAGCCGCCGAGTTACAACAGTTTGAACTTGCAATAAGGTATAGAAATGGGATGAACTTTTTGGACAAGTTCAAGGAACGCACAATTGCAAACGTTGCACGAAACGTCAATTGCGACGTGTTTGGTTGTGCAAGCACCGCCCAGGTTTTTGTCGTATCAGTTCTTACAGTTCGTGCGGGGAAAATTATTGGGATACAAAACTTTTCTAATCTTAATAACTCGCCAAAGACCGATGCTGAAAAACTTGATGAATTTATTGGTCAATATTATTTTGAAAACATCCGCCCGACCGAAGTTGTCACCGATGCCAAAGTTGGTTATAAAAAGAAACTTGTTGATATGGCCAATATAAATGCGCAAGAGTACGCGCAAACGAGTATCGAGCGAATCGAACAAAAGCACCAATTTACGCATGGTGCGTGTGGGGAGTTGCAAAATGTTTTGGGCTTTGAACACAATATTAAACGAATAGAATGTTTTGATATCTCGCACACAGGGGGCGAGCATGTTGTAGGCTCTATGGTAGTATTCATAGATGGGGAGGTTGCACGCAAAATGTATCGCAAGTTCAAAATCCGACACACGAATGACAGCGATGATTATGCTTCTATTTATGAAGTTTTGCTCAGACGCCTTAACAGAATCGGTGGTACGGACGAGAGTTTTCGTGAAACCCCTGACCTTATAATTGCGGACGGCGGTAAAGGGCAGTTGTCGGCGGCGATGCTTGCGGTGGACAATGTTGATAATCCACTCTCACCTGAATCGTTTCCCAGGGACAGAATCATTGGCTTTACCGAAAATAACGAGGTCTTTTTAATCAATCGTTCTGACCCCATTGTTTTGGACAAGCACAGTTATGCCCTAAGGCTCCTTTGTCGAGTTAGGGACGAGGCCCATCGTTTTGCAAATCACTATAGAAAAACGTTGATTAAATCCAAGGGTATGAGGTAAAGTGGAGTATGGCTAAACAAAAAATTTGTGTAATTGCAAGTGGCGGTGACGCGCCTGGGATGAATGCGTGCATGGAGGCAATCTTTCGCTTTGCTTCACCTGACATTTCTGTGTACGCAGGTATTGACGGATTTGACGGATTGATTGACGGGAACTTTGTGCAACTCACATTGGAAAACACAAGAGGTATCTCGCAACGGAGCGGTTGTGAATTTCGTTGTGGTCGAAGCAAACGGCTTATGACAAAGGACGGGTTTGCGGCTGCCATTAAAAATTACAAAAAGCAAGGGTTCACGGCACTTGTTGTTATTGGGGGAAATGGTTCCTTTATCGGTGCAGGTCGGTGTAAAAACGCGCGTGTTAATACAATTTTTATTCCTGCAACAATTGACAATGATGTAGAGTACACTATGAATTGCCTTGGTTTTTCGTCGGCGTGCGAGGACTCGGTTGTTCAAATCGACAAGTTCAAAGAAACTATGGAAACATCAAGGCGCGACTATGTTGTGAAAGTCATGGGGCGTAACTGTAATAGGTTGGCGAAACATATCGGGGAGGCGTCTTTTGCCGACGTGATTGACATGGAGGGTGACCGACATACACCAAAACAAATTGCTGATATCTTTGTAAAAAATCGTGCAGAAGGAAAAGAAAGCAGTTTTTGTGTCTTTCAAGAAAAAAAAGCCGAAACCCAGTTTGCGGAAATTATGGAGGCAGCAACTTTTGTTAAACAAATTGGTGAGGCTATGGGGAACGACAAAATACGGCTTTGCACGCTTGGGTACATGCAACGCGGAGCCAGACCGTCATACCACGATAGGTATCTTGGTACATCATACGGGGCGCGCGCAGTAGAGTGCATAAAAGAAGGCAACTTTGGAATTTGTTTGGGCTTTAAAGACGAAGGTGTTTTTGTAACCGACCTCCCATTGGCTCCTGTGCCAAATGCGTAACTAATATTTAAGTAAAAGCAAACATATAAATTTATGTGAAACATAGTTGTCGCCGAGGGCTGTTTATATTGCGCGGGGCTATTGCCGTTCGTTGGAGGATGGACAAGGTTCTTTTGATATGTCTTTTTGCGGCTTTTGTTGTTGGCATGATTATTGGGGCGTCGGTGGTTTTTAATCCGAGGTTCAACGTAATCCAAATCGGAAACAACATTTTGGACGGAAACATCCTAAGGGTCGTCCGACCGAATGTGAGTTTGGGCTCCATAGTTATCACACGGATTTTTTCGTTTACACTTGTGTTTGTGATAATGTTTGTTGCAAGCCTACACCGCTGGGCATCATGGGTTGTTTTTGTTGTGTTGGCTTATAAGGGTTTCGAGATGTTCATTAATTTGTATTGGGCGTTGTCAAGGTTCGGCGCAATCACGGGGGTTATATTGTTCATCGTGTATTTGTTTATAATGCTTGTGCTATTAGTCATCGTCATTGCGGCAGCAGTCTGGTGTTTGCGAACCTGTGCAACGGCAAGGAGCAGCGGACTCCGTGGGGCATTTACAAAAAACGAACTCGTGGCCGCGTGCACAAAGTTCATAATAATCATTGCGTGTTTTGGTCTTTTCGAGTGGTTCTTGTATTGGTTGATTTTAAGTAACCTAGTGTTTGTATTTTAGAGTGCGGTATTTCAATTTGTATAAAATACCTCATGAAGTCTTTGAAATTTTTGTTGTCGGCATAACACATCATTATTTTAAATAAACCACTGTGGCCTACGACTAAAATATCACCCTTGTATGATGAGATTTCATGGATAAAACTTTTTGCGCGTGAAAATATGCGACACCATGGTTCGCCGCCAAATAATTCTGGGCGTTCGTTGAACTTTTCCCATTCACAAGCGGTTATATTTTTTCTCTCTCTCCCTTGAAGTTCGCCAAGTCCAACCTCCCGCAATCTTTTGTCAAAAGTTATATTGAGGTTTAGATGCTTGTTTATAATCTCGGCTGTTTGTCTTGCGCGTGCAAGGTCTGATGAGAAAATATAATCGAATTTGATTTTTGTGACATCCGTAATAGCAGAGTGCGCCTGTGAGATACCATTTGCATTAAGTGGGATGTCTAATTGACCCATAAGCAAGTTTTTAACATTAAAATCTGTTTCACCATGTCGCAGAAGATATATCATGCACTCATCCCCAGTCTATTGTTTATAAATACCAATGGGATAAACATAAGCCCGATTAATACCATTGATATTTGCAAGAACAATGTGCTACTGAAAACCGCGGTCAAGATTAAGAGTACAAGTCCCAAAACCCTGCCAAGACATCGGAATACTTCGATTATGAAAAAGTACTCTGTTTTATGTTTGTCTTTGACGCAATCAAGATTAGAGTAGTCGTAGATGTTTTTACTCACAAATGCGCTTGCGAAAACGATAAAGAACGCATTTATGCACGCGAAGATAATAACGGTATAAATATCTGTGTTGAAAACCATAAAGAAAAAGGTTGATAAGATTATTAAAACAGCCGACCATGACAAAGTTTTGAAATTGTTTTCTTTGCCGAATTTTGCGACCAAAAGACTTGCAACCATTCCTAGTACGGAATATAGGGCGGCCGCCATCCCGAAGTGGAATGTGCTGCCGAGAACCAATGCGGTGTAAATTGTTATCATCAGGGTAAAGGCACTCGCGTTATATGTAAGTCCGCTGAAAAACGCCACCCACATGACTTTTTTAATTTTCTTGTTTTCAGAAAAAGTTTTCATAAATAACGGAATATTCGTTTTGCCAAGTTTAGGAGATTTGTCTTTTAAGCACAAAGAGAACAAGAAACTTATCGCACAGATAAAAGCCATGACTATGGCGACATAATGATATTCTAACCGTAGCAGCATAAACCCGAATAAAATTGGTAAGAAGATATCAATGATACCTGTTCTGATTTGTCCGATGGATAAAAACCATAATCTGCTCTTGTTCGATATTATTGTTGACTTCATCTGGTTGAATGAGGTGTGATAGAAACCGACCTCCAATCCGCGCAAAATTCCAATAACCCAAAAGAAATCAATAATGTGGTGCCTTGTAAAAATTACAAAAACATATATTGCCAAAAGCAGAATCGTCGAAATGCGTATGGGGACAAGTTTATTCCCGCGGTTTACCAAGTTTCTTGTTACGTAAAAAACAAGCACAGCAACAATCCACATTATTAGATACATGGCGGCAATTGGGTAAATTGTGTCGCTCCCAAGTTGCAAAAAATACATTACCAAAAAGCCACCAAGTAACGCGAGCGATATCCTGCGTAAAGTATCAATAATAAATAACTTTGTGCCGTCAGCCACATTGAAATATTAGAATAATTTAATTATTTTTGCAAACGCTATGGGTATGGAAAAAAAAACTTTTGGTGTGAAAAAAACTTTGATACTTGGCATGGTAATCCCTGTGGCAGTTGGGTCGGTGTTTCTGATGGGGCCTAAGTGTTGTAAAGAAGGCGGAACAACGAATGCAGTTGTATCGGCGGCGGCATTGGTGTCTGCGGCTGTGGAACAATCGGCCCTCGAAATCACAGCGAAATCCGCATTTCTTGTCGAAGCCAACAGCGGAAAAGTTTTGTTCACAAAAGACGAACACAACCGCTTGCCAATCGCAAGTATGGTAAAGATTACGACCTTGTCGGTTATTTTCGACGCATTGGAAGCAGGTGAGATTACCCTTGAACAAATGGTTCCTGTCAGCCGTGAAGCAAGCGGAATGGGTGGTTCCCAAGCCTTCCTCGATTTCGAGGCAGAATATTCAGTCAAAGAACTTATAAGAACAATCATTGTTGCCAGTGCCAATGATTCATGTGTTGCTATGGCGGAACTTATTGCAGGAAGCGAGTCAGCGTTTGTTGACCGCATGAACGAACTCGCTACACGTTTGGGTATGGAAAACACAAGATACGCAAACGCAACGGGTTTACCAGCCGCCGAGGCATATTCTACGGCCGCAGACGTTGCAAAGGTTTTCCAATATATGATTTCTTCACCGTTCTATGATATCGATGTTACAAACACATGGATGTATGACTTTGCGCACCCAAGCGGTCGCGTGACTGGTCTTACAAACACAAACAAGCACGCAAAATTCTTTGACGGATGTTTGGGAGGAAAGACGGGCTTTACGAATGAAGCAGGACACTGTATCACTGTATCGGCCGAGCGTGGGAAAATCAAACCTATCGCTGTAATTATCGGTGCGGAGAATAGCCAAACTCGTTTTAACGAGAGTGGTGCCCTTATGCGCCATGCTATGGACAGTTATGAAAGCAAACTTATTGTTGATAAAAACCAAATTGTCGGACAGATTAATGTAAAGGGTGCGATGACCGATAAAATTGATGTGTTCGCAAAGGACAACTTTTTTGACCTTGTGAAAAAGGGCGACAAAGGGGCGGCACCGACTGTGGCTATTGAAATGAACGAACACGTAAAGGCACCACACAAAATGGGGGATGCCGTTGGTAAAATTATCGTGACCGACGAAGGCGTTGTTGTTTCCGAGATTGACCTTGTGACGGGTGCAGATATTGATTCAATGGGATTCTTCGGCGCGGTCAAAAAAGTCACAAGAAACTATAAAATCTAATATGTTGCGGCGGCGCACATGTGCCTCCCTTGTTTTTTACAAGGTTTGCACTTTTGACGTAAAATCACTTTCAAGGCTTTTATATCTTTTGATAATATTTAATTTATAAATTGTCTTGAAGCGATTTTCGGAAAAAGATTGCAAACTGTAAAAGAACAAGCGAGGCACATGTGCGTCGCCGCCGTAATATACTAACCCATGTGGTATTTCCCGAATCAAAATAAAGAACCAGAAGAAGTTTTCCTTGAACCTGTTGCTGTTCAGGCACCAGTTGTTTCCGAGCCAGTCCAAGCAGAACCCGTGGTCGAAACCCAAGCCCCAGTTTTTGAACCAGAAGTTTTTTCAGAACAACCCGAAGACGGTTTTTCAATGAATCAAGGATAACACCCTTGCACAAGTTCGTTTTATACGCTAAACTCTCTTTGTGTTGTTCTTTGCAATCCAAAACAATAACTGGCCAGCACTTTATGTGTTCGCGATGATTTTGATGTTCGCGCTCGCCCTTGTGGTGGCGATTGTCGCGCACGAGATTGCACACGGTTTGGTCGCACTTTGGAATGGTGACCCGACCGCAAAGATGATGAAGCGTCTAAGCCCAAACCCTGCACGTCACATAGACCCGTTGGGTCTTTTGTCTTTTGTTTTGGCAGGCATAGGTTGGGCAAAGCCAGTTCCCGTAAACCCATTTAATTACCGAAATTTCAGAAAGGGCAATTTTTTTGTAAGTATCGCGGGCATAGTAGTAAACTTAATAATCGGGTTTATATCCAGTTTGTGCTTGTATTTAATATTTACATTTGGAAATCCGACAGCGAACGTGGGGATGTTTATGCTGTATCAATTGTTTTGGTTTTTGACGATTATTAATGTGTCTTTGATGTTGTTTAATCTCTTGCCGATATTTCCGTTGGACGGGTACAACATTTTGGCAAGTTTCACAAAACCAAACAACAGTTACATGAGTTTTGTTAGGCAGAATTCTATGGCGGTGCTCCTTGTCGTAATGATGGTTTTGATGTTTACAAATGCAATTGGTCTGCTTGGCGGGCATATTGTTAATTTATTCTTTGATTTTTGGGGGCTAATGTTTTAGTATAAAGTATGGAACAACAAAACGAAACCGCACAGCAAAAGCATCATATTCATATAACCGACTTTGATGGGCCGTTGGATTTGTTGCTCCATTTAATTCGTGAAAAAAAGTTGGACATCAAAACCGTGCAACTTTCTTTGGTGACAGAGCAGTATCTTGAATTTTTGTCACAACTTGACCAGTTGAATTTGGATGATGCCGTCGAGTTCATTGATATAGGGGCAACCCTTGTTGAAATCAAAAGCCGAGGGATTTTACCAAAAGAAAAAATCGAGGAGGACCCCGAGGACATCGAGGCGAAACTTTTGAGGCAATTGGAAGAATACAAGTTGTTAAAGGAAGCCAGCGAAAAATTAAAAGAAACCGAAAACGTAGACCGCTTTTACAAAGCCCCTGTGGAATTCAAGCCAGAATACAAATATGTTTTGGATAACCTAAGTATTGATATGCTGACCTCCGCTTTTCAAAAGGTCATGCACCGTTTGCAATTTAATGCTCCGCAGATTGTGACGAAACAAATACGCATGGACCGCTTTACCGTTGGCGACAAAATGGCTGACATCCGAACGCGGATAACCTCGGGCAAACGTGTTATGTTTTTTGACCTGTTCGAGGCGGACTTTACAAAGAGCGAAGTTATTAATACTTTCCTTGCATTGTTGGAACTTTTAAAAACGGGCGAGATTGGCGTTGTTCAAGACAACCAATTTGCGGACATCAAAATTGAGGCAAAGAAATGATTTATTACGTAAGACATGGGGAAACGTTTTTTAACAAGCAAGGGAACTGGAGTGGGTACTCTGATACTATCCTGACAGGGAAAGGTGTCAAGCAGGCGGTAGACCTCGGACACAAAATCAAAGACGTCAAATTTGATTTGGTTTTTGCCAGTCCGTTGCTTAGAACAAAACAGACGTGCGAACTTATATTGACGGCACGACCTGCCGATAAGAGGCCTCCTGTTATAATTGATGCGCGCATCATTGAATACTATTGTGGTGATTACGAGGGGCTTGAGTGGATGAAACACCCAGACTTTGATGACGATTTTTTTAGCGAGCGCAAATTATACGATTATTCTACGGTTGAATCTTTTGAAGCGGTAGAAGCGCGCGTCAAAAGTTTCCTTGATGAACTTTGGGAGGAACACAAAGGGAAAGACATATTGGTTGTGGCGCATGGCGGTGTAGGGCGTGTGTTCAAGGCGTACTTTGATGGCAAACCAAAGAGTGGATTTTACCGCGACACACCCGAGATGATGAATTGTGAACTTATAAAATTCGATTTTGACAAAAGGGTGAAGAAATGAAACTTGTCTTAATGTCCGCGTACAATACGGATGCGATTACAAAAAAGATTGTAGAGTTGACGGGAAAGCCCGCCAGCAAGATTAGCGCGGCGATTTTGAACGAGTGTTCGCAAATCGAGGACTGGGATGTTCGGTGGTTGTTGAATAGTCTTTCAAAAGTAGCCGAAACATTTGGCGGTGGGATGTATCTTTGTGATTTGCGAAACGAGAGTTTGGCGGAAAACGAAAAACGCATTGCCAAAGCCGACGTTATTTGGTGTATGGGCGGACACGTGGATTATTTACAAAGTGTTTTCAACAAAAGTGGTTTCACAAAAACCCTCCCGAAACTTTTAAAAACCAAAGTCTGGGTGGGGAGCAGTGCGGGCTCTTGCGTCACAGGGGTTCGCCCTCCGAACGAGTTCCGTCTTGACACGGGTAAATCAATCTCGTGCGATGTGGATAGGTATTTGGAACTTGTAAATCTAAGTATCCGCCCACACGTAGGTGCCGACAGCGAACACGGGGAAGGCCTGGAAGCCAGTATAGGGGAGAGCAAGATTAACGGCGGTGTGCCTGTGTATGCTTTGTCGGATGACTCGGCGGTTATTGTAGACGGGGGGAAAATCTACATGGTTGGGCATGGAGCCAAAAAATTTATAAACGGCGAATTTGTCGAGGGGGTTTAATAATTTGTTTATGGAAAAAATTTTGGCTAAGTTAAGCCGTGAAGTTTCGGTGAATTATCCTTTGGCGAAAAGACATTTGTTCAAAAAGAAAACGGGCAACGCAAAGTTTTTCTATGAACTTTGTTTTGATGAAACAATGGAGAATGACTTGAAAGTTTTTGGTGAACTGTACAAAGAAAATCTCCCGTTTGTCTTGTTTTCGCAAGGCACAAACTTGTTAATCAGCGAGCGCGGTTATGACGGGCTCTTTGTTGCGGTGGGAACGAAAGGTGCAGGAATAAAATTTGATGAAAAAACATCCGAGTTTCATGTATCGGCGAATGCGACGGTAGGTGTGCTTGTAAAAGACACGACGGAACGAGGCTACGATTTTTCACCTTTGACGGGCGTTCCAGGTCTTGTTGGGGCGGGGATTGTTGGGAACTCTGGCTGGCCTGCAAATCCGACCAAGAGGGACTTTGATTATTTTGTTAAGAGAATCAAGGTTTTTGATTTACAAAAGGGTGAATTCGAGTGGATGACACCCGATGGAGATTTCTTTGGTACTCGTGACAGTTTTTTGAAACAACAAAACAAAGGAAAGACACGTTATATTGTGGTCGAGAGCGTGCTTGCCAGTGAATACATTGGTAAAGAAAATGTTAAAGAACTGGTGCAACGACAAACGGAGGAGCGGCGCGAGAGTTCTTATTTTGGTTTCAAAGAAGGTACGGCAGGTTCGGTGTTTTCGGGCGGACACATTGTTATGGCGACGGGTAAAAAGATTCAGATGATGCTCTCTGAAAATCCTGACATAAACATTGACGCGAATGGTGCAACGTTCAGTTCGAATGGTGCGAGGCTATTTAAAACCGAACCGCATACTACTGACAAAGACGTTGCCAAATGGTTTTCCCATGTGACACAAAAGGTCAAAGAGTACTATGGTCACGATTTGCACAAAGAGGTTGTATTGTTGGACTATGACGGTGAGGTCACTTTGCCAGAGTTTTTGGGGCGGTATGACAAAAAGTTGGGTGCGTGTGGTTTGTCTAAGAAGCAAGAATTGGAGGTAAAATAAAAAATGCAGATTATTAAACAACTGGAATCAAAAGTAGTTCAAATCTTTGGCGATGATAAAACTGGACATAATATGACGCACCTTTGGCGAACATTGAATTTTGCACTCAAGATTTGGGAACACGAGGGCGGTGACAAGTTGGTAATAGCAACTTCTTCTTTTTTGCATGACTTGCACCGAATAATGCAAACCAAAGAGAAACGGTTTGTGCCTCCAGTTGAAAGCATACCATTGGTTCGCGAACTAATTTCCGATTTGCCACTTACCGAACAACAAAAACAGCACGTCTGTTATGCGATAGAGCACCACGAGGAGTATGCTTTTTCAGAACAAGGTGTTACCGTGAAAGATATCGAATCAAAAATATTACAGGATGCCGACAACCTTGATATGTTAGGGGCGATGGGCTTGTATCGTCAATTGGAGTATGGCCATGCACACGGTCACCCGATATTTGTGCCTGATATTCCGCTGACCCAAGGTGACTTTACCGAGGGTGACAAAAATGTGTCTACAGTTCATAGCATAGTTCGGAAAACCCTGCGTCTTGCTGAGGCAATGAACACACCGACGGCGCGAAAGATGGCGGGTGAACTGAATCAATTCCAAGTCGAATTTGTAAAGCGAATACAAGAAGAATATATCACCCCGAGTTTTGAAAGTGTGTTTGGTATTAAAGAAACAGAGATTGAATAAATATTTGCTTTTTTAGTTTTTACGCGGTATACTTGTTCCAAGATGGAAAAACTGTGTGGGGAATTGGAAGCGGTTTTGTTTGTGTCGGGCGAGGGTTTGTCGGTTGCATTTTTAGCCGAGAAATTTGGGGTAAAAGAAAAAGAGATACAAACCGCGATTGATAAGTTGCAAAAAAAATATGGCGGGGAGAGCGGTGTGCATTTGATTAAGTACCGCAATAACTATCAGTTTTGCACAAACCCAAATATTGCCGAATCGGTGGCTTCGGTTTTGAACCCTGTGCGTGAAAAGAGTTTGACGCGTGCGGCCCTTGAAACCATGGCGATTATTGCCTACAAACAACCAATTACAAAACCCGAGATTGACGAAATTCGTGGTGTGGGAAGTGACTATGCCGTACACGTTTTGTTGCAAAATGATTTGATTTCTGTCGTCGGGAAAAAAGAGGCCTTGGGGAAACCAATTTTGTATGGAACCACCGATACGTTTTTAAAGCGGTTCGAGTTACCTGATATTGATGCACTCCCAAGTTACGAACAAATGATGGAAAAACTTAAAACCATTGAAACCACAGATTTGTTCGCAAGGACGTCGTGAGAGAGGTTGTTTATGTTTTCCCAAACACGGGGAAGAACAAAAAATTGTTTGGGTTGCTGACCTCGTTGTTTAAGGATATAAAATATGTCACGACCCCAAAAGCGGGTAAAATCCACATTGGTAACAAAAACCTTAACCCCGTCACGGTGTTTAGACTTTGCGACAATGCGAACTTTGTGCATTTGCTTTTGGGCGGCACAAAGTTTTTCAATATGACTGACCGCAATACCAAGCAACCGCTTGCCGTCAAACGCTTTTCGTGTGAAGAAGTCCTTAAAAAACTGCATGGGCGGATTACACGCCTCGACCACACAGGGTTTAATCTGCCGATGGGTTTGTACTCTGAACAAGAGTGGCAGAGTTTGCTCGGTAAACTCGCAAAGGTCACAAATATGTACAAGTACCCTTCAGGGGAGCCTTGGCCGTTTGTTTTGCCTGCGACAGAGGCGGAGTTTAAAAAAGATATAACGGACTTTACTTTGCTGAGGGAGCCCAAGTTCGAGATTGTTTATGATGACTATACAAATATGGTGGCGATTCACATTGATATGCAAACCGATATGACCAAAGAAGAAACCGAAAAACTGTTTCCTGGTAATCAGGGTGTTTCATTTGATACGTTAGAAAATGTGTTTAAATCTATATACCTTGATTATTGCGACAGTATCGACATCCGTTTGGATTTGCGGTTTAAAGGAAAACGCGGAACTTTTGAAAGCGGTGAATGGCTTGTCAAAGAAGGCGGGAGGATTTAACTTTTTGTCATGCGCTGAATAAGTTCTTTGACAAGTGTTTTTGAATTTTGGTCAACGGCATCCAAGAGTTCTATTATAGGCAGGTCGCTTTTATATGCGTCCATGTCGCGGTAGAAAAACTCGGCTGGGCTGGAATTGCAAACCTCGATAATTTTAAGCAACACCTCGACGCTTGGTAAAAAATCTTTTTTGCTCTCAAGACGATTTATATACCCGTCGTTAAGGTCGATGCGCTGGGACAATGCCCGTGCTGACAAGTTTGCCCGCGTGCGTAGTTTGCTTATGCGCTCAATTATCTCGATTTTGTCCATAAAAGCATTATAAAGTGGTATTCATTGTGAGATATACACATCAAAGGTAGTAAAATGCCACAATATATGTGATTTTAGTTGCTATGTATCGCAATGTATGTGATATTCGGGTGTGGAGGAGAACGAAATACAACCCCAAACACAATCTGAGTACGTTGAGGACGAGGAATCTTCGGGCGGACTTGTAATAGATAACGAATATCAGGATGCACCCGATGTTGGTGACGAAAATGAACACATTGAATTCGCGCAATTTAATGACGACTATGAATATCACCCGCTACCTGAAAATGATGAGGATAAAGAAGAACCAATCCAACCAGACTACGAGCATTTAAAAGTAGACACCGAGGAGCATGGTCTTTGGGGCGAGTTCCACAATTATTTGATTGCTAACAGCAATCGCTATGCCGAAGCCGCCCGCATAAAAGCCGAGATTGACCGTGTTATACAAGAGATGCGCGACAACCCATATAAAAATGAACCAGTGACAGTAGAGTGGCTTGCACGTTTTTGGAACACAGCATGGTGGAATCCCATTACAAGGGGTTTTTGTAAAAAGATTGACTTTAAAGTCAAGGTCGCTTTGACGACGGCAACGGCGGGGTGGCATTGGGCATTGTTTTTCATAAAATTCAAATATCCGTTTAACACTGTCGGGGCATTGCTAGAGTTATTTGATGGACCCCTTGGTGAAATTGGTTTTATTGTTACACCAAAAGGTTTGCTGAACCTGATTTTGGGTCTGCCAGGGATTCAAGACATGTTGCGTTTTTTAAGAAGGCTATTATATCCGATTCTTAGGTCAACGGCTTTTGCGTACAGAAAAAACCTTGCACAGAAAAAGATTGATAGATTGGTTATGGCTCTGTACCAACAACAAAGACGACAATAACCAAATAGGTTGTACATATGTATAGTCCATGGCGTTAAAGCACGATGGTTTGACCCCAGAACAGGTTGTAAGTAGTCGCAAAGAACACGGCGCAAATGTTATCACGCAAAAACGGCGTGTGTCGTGGCTTAGGAATTTTTTGGCGAACTTTAACGACCCTATGTTAAAAATTCTCCTGGTCGCACTCGCGGTCAACAGTATGTTTGTTTTCCGTCATGAAAGTGTCCTGGAAACAATCGGTATAGCAGCGGCGATTTTGATTGCAGTTGTTGTTTCTACAATATCAGAGCAAGGGAGCCAAGCGGCGTTCGAGAAACTCCAGCGCGCGGTTCAAAATATAAAGGTTCGGGCCCAGCGGTCGCAAGGGGCAACAGAGATTCCAATTGAAGATTTGGTTGTTGGCGACATTGTGTATTTGTCGGCGGGGGACAAAATCCCCGCAGACGGTCAGGTGATAAGCGGTAAAATCGAGGTCGACCAATCCCTTATAAATGGCGAGAGTGCCGAAGCCACAAAACAACCAGGGGTGAGTTCAGGTATCGTTTATTCAGGAACCGTTGTAACAAACGGCGAGGCAGTCATGCGAGTGACACACGTGGGTGATAATACTTTTTATGGAAAGATGGCGTCGGAACTTCAATCCGAACAACCAAAAAGCCCGCTTAAAATCAAACTGGAGCATTTGGCGAAACTTATAAGTGTCATCGGCTATATCGGTGCGGTCGTGATTGCGGGTGCGTATCTTTTTAACGCCCTCGTTATTAATGGGGAAACATTTGGATTCAGACATATCGTCCATACGGGGACGCTTATCGTATCGGTCATTGTTATGGTTGTGCCCGAGGGGCTCCCCATGATGATAACGGTTGTTTTCGCCTCCAATATGAAACACATGATGAAAGACAATGTTCTGGTGAGGAAACTCGGAGGTATCGAAACCGCGGGGAGCATGAACATCTTGTTCACCGACAAAACAGGAACCCTTACAAACGGACATTTGGAAGTCGTAGAAGTCGTAACGGATGACGAGGAGATGCTTAATACGATTTTGCGTTACGACACAAGTGCCCGAATCAACGAGAGCGGTCGGGCAATTGGTGGGAACTTTACGGATAGGATTTTGTTGGAATATGCCTCAAGCCGTAAATATCAAAGTGTTGATGTTAAAAACCAAACTCCTTTTAACAGTCGCGACAAATATATGAAAACAACTTTGGCGGACGGCCGTGTTTTGTACAAAGGCGCACCCGAGGTCATCTTTGCGATGTGTAAAGGCAAGGACCTGACCGAATATAACAGAGCAGTCGCGGGGTTCACCCAAAAAGCATACCGCGTAATCGCAGTTGCGGTGGACAGTACTTTTGTGGGCTTGGTAGCCATTCGCGACAATGTTCGCCCCGAGGCAATTACCGCCGTTTCCAATATGCGAACCGCAGGGGTTCAAACTGTTATGATAACGGGGGATAACCGTGAAACCGCAATCGCCGTTGCCCGTGAAGTCGGAATCCTTACAGGGGATTCAAACGAAGTTGTTTTGACGTCAAAAGAACTTGGGAAACTAAGTGACGATAAATTGAAACTGGTTTTACCTAACCTCCGTGTCGTTGCAAGGGCACTCCCGAATGACAAGAGCCGTTTGGTTATGGTGGCGCAGAGTCTTGGGCTGGTTGTCGGGATGACAGGGGACGGGGTTAATGATGCACCCGCCCTTAAATCCGCGGATGTTGGCTTTTCAATGGGGAGTGGCACCGAGGTCGCCAAAGAAGCAGGTGACATAGTCATAATGGACGACAATATCACAAGCATCGCCAAAGCCACAAGTTACGGGCGCACAATATTCAAGTCGATTAGAAAGTTTTTGATTTTCAAACTGACAATAAACTTTGTTGCTATGGCGATTTCAATTTTGGCTCCGTTCTTTGGCGTAGGTATGCCAATAACCGTTATGCAGATGCTATGGATTAACATCGTCATGGATACCCTAGCAGGCATAGCGTTTGGGGGAGAGCGACCTCATAAAAAATACATGTCCGAAGCCCCAAAACGACGAGATGAACCAATTGTCAACAAATATATGTGGGGGCAGATTCTTTATGGAACATTTGTGATTTCTCTGATGTCTATGTTTTTTATATTATCTCCGATTGTGCAAAATTCGCTAAGCCCGCATGGTACGGTGTATGCGATGACTGCGTTCTTTGCCTTCTTTATGTTCGTGAACATCTTTAACAGTTTCAATTCCCGAACTCATAGTTTGAACCCAGTACAGGGACTTTTGCTTAACAAACCGTTTGTGATTATTATGGCGATTGTGACGCTTGCCCAGATATTGCTTATCTTCTTTGGGGGGAATGTGTTTAGGGCGGAACCGCTTTTGATTGGGCATCTTTTGGTTGCGGTTATGTTTGCTTTGGCGATTGTGCCAATGGATATGCTAAGAAAATACTACCTTAGATGTCGCGGCGGCAAAAACATTGTCGGAACATGAAAAAAGGGTGAGCAAGGGTACGCGAGTATAATTTTGTAGTTTGCAATCTTTTCCCTAAAATAGCCTCAAGACTATTTATCATAGATATTTTATTAAAGTAGTAAATGCCTTTTTAGGTTTAAATTACGGGAGGGGTTTCTGGGGCGTCGGTTATTGGTGTGACATTTTCGTTTGCATATGTGCTCAGGTTAAGCGATGTTTCTTCGTCATCGTCACCCCAAAGACCGTGCTGACCAGGATAGAACATTTTGTCATCGGTTTTTCCGATACCCCAAACATCATGGTCAATCCATGAAACCAAAACTTTTTTCCCCATAAGGGTGGATTTATAGTCTTTGAAAAAATTTACAGCGCGGGCGATGGGACTTGTTTCATTTCCCGTTACGGCGGTCAAAACAATTCTGCGCCAAAGCCTTATATCGTCTGCTTCCAAGAGCGGACTGTTAAACATTTTCAGTTGTGTTGTTTCATCTACTTTGAATCGTACCAAGACCTCGTCGTAAAAGAGCCTATTTTCTATAAAACTCGATTGCACGGCGACAATTGTGGCTTCGACCAGTTTTTCCTTTTCTTCTTTTTCCCCAACAGACATGTCAAAATAATAGCACGTGCCAATTCATATTGTCAAAGGTTTGCGGGGAATCCGCGTGCGAAAGGGTGAGGGCAGTCGCATATGTACTTTTATATGGTTTGAGCCTTTCTTGGTAAAATCACTATTTTCGCCTTGAAAACAAAAATATGGATCAAGAGTGAAAATGCGATTTTTCAAGAAAGATTCTCAAACTGTAAAAGTACATATGCGACTGCCCTCACCCTTTCGCACGCGGATTCCCCTAGACAAAATTTATAGGTGTTGTGATTTCGCCCGTTAGCATCGTGCGCATGATTTGGCGGGGGACAAGGTAATCACTTGGCTTCAAGCGAAGTCCGTGAACCCCGAGCATATGCAGGGCGTCCCACCAAAAACCGCCGTGCCACATTTTGTTGAAAGCCAATAACTCGGCGTGTTGTTCGCGGTGGAGTCCGCCGAAACAGAGTCGGAACTTGTGTTGCGCCGCGTGTGCAAATTCGTGGAAGATTGTTTGTATCGTCATTGGACGGGAAAAAGTTTGACGAACGTTTATTACATAGACACCGTAGACCCGATTGTACTCGGTAACGCGGACACAGAGGCGGAAGGTTCCGCTTACGTTTTCGCCTGCCGCATTTACTACGCGACCTCGGGTTAGGTTAATCTCGAACTCGTGTTCCTCTATGCCGAACATTTGGGCGGCGGTGGCTATGACGTCGTCGTAACTCTTGCCCCATGAAAAAAGTGGGGCTATTGACGCCACAAATAATAGAATGCAAAAAATGATTAGCCCCTTCATTGGGTTTCATAATAACACACTTTTCGACAAAAGTCAATTATCACGAAGAAATCAGTTGCAAAAAGCCGAAAAATGTGGCATACTATGCACAGTGGCAGAAGTAACAAACGAATTTATTGACGGACTTGTCGAAAAGATTATGCGCCGTGAAACCGAGGGTCGGACACCATATGGTTTTGCGCGAGATGAAGTTGCAAAACTTGGGGACGGTGCAACCCTGACAGAGAAGCAAGAAAGGATTTTAGAACGGTATCTTACCCATGAGGGAGGGAACAGAGTTTCCATTGCAGATGGTGTCAATAGTAGTTCGATTACTATCCATCAGAACTCATGGGGGAGTGCACCTGAAAATTACATACCGTGGACCATAAACATTGCTAATGGCAAAATCGAGAGTATCTCGGGTCTTTGGGGTATTGTTGACCTGAATCTTTTGCCAGAAAATCACCCAGTTTATTTATATCTTTTGCGACATGAACCAAAGTTGCTTGAAACCCTTAAATCAAACGAGCCTACGACAAAATCAATAACCGATGACGAATTAAACGATATCATAAACAAACTGATGAAGGATGAAAACTTTAATATCCATCACCTTAGGGTTGAACTTGAAAACGTGAAACTTACCGAAGAACAAAGTGCGCGGTTGGAACCATATTTGTCTTATGCCGACGACCTTGTTGAGGTTCAGGGCGAAAAACCAGAAGATACAATTTTTACCCTTAGGCTTTGGTTTTACAAAGGAACAGATTTAAGTTTAAACGGCTCAGTTTTAATATCTTTTGATAGGGACAAAAACTTTTTGGACGTGGTTAATGAAACGGGAACACATTCTTTTGATGCGCTCGCGGATTTGTTAAGGGAGGGGAGTCCGACCTCTTATGTTTTGGAAAAACAACACCCAGAGTTATTTGATTCTATGCACGCGAAATTGGCGCAAGGACCAATCGAAGAACCGCAACCCAATGCCAGCGGATTCACAGGAAATTTGGAGGTGGGTAATGTTGACGCTATGCCTCAACCCTATGGAACTGCGGTAATTAAACCATGGCAGTATTATATTAAGTTCGACAAGGTAATGATAGACAGGCCTCTTTTTGATTATTATGGTGATGATGAATTGCTTGGGACTGACCTGCCCGACCTTGCCCCCGCGGATGTTGAAACCCCACCTTTGACCGCGGAGGAATTGGCGACACAGGCACTCTTGAACACAGTCAGGGAAACAAAACAAAGAATACACGACTATCGTGAATTGATGGATAGAAGAAACCAGTCAAGTATCGTCACCATAGACGACACAGATATAGTTTGGTATTTGGGACTTATAGACGTGAGCGCGCTTTCTGAAATTGATGGTGAAAACTATGCAGGGTTGGGGGCTTATGACGACGACTTTTTTACAGCGTGTTCAGATGCGATTAAGAACAAAAAGTTGATTGTCACGTATAGTGAGCAACTTAATAATGCCATTGTTGTGTTGGATTATCTTGATAGGCAAGATGCGAAAAATAAAATCGAGCAATATTTGAGGGACCATGATTTAACAACGGATGACGACGAAATATTTGATTTGGGTGACTTTGGCGACTTTGGAACGGGTGGTACTGATGTTGATGATTCCGCCGATGACGATATTGATGCGCCCGACCCGCTTGACCCCGCCGACCCCGATGATGTTTTGGACCCACCAGACGACCCTCCGCCTGTAGATGTCCTCGACCAACCGATTACCGAGGAACAAAAAAACAGTGAACTCCAAGTCCTTCATGTCAGTGCGTTGTTGGATGAGTACCTTGTTGTTTTGGGCAGGTGGTTGGAACTCCCTGACAGCGGATTATCGGACGAGGCACGCGCCAACGTCACAAGCGATATTGCAGGAATCAAAAGAATTGGCGAGAAAAAAGCGTTTCTCGCAGAAAAACTTAAACGAAATGGAACCGCGAACGGATTTGAAAGTATGAGAGAGTATGTTGAAGAATCTGCCGACCTTGCAAGGGGCGTAACCGATATTCAGACCCCTGACCTTGTAAAACATTTGCGACACAACACCGCAAACACCGAGCAAAATATAAAACACATCATAAATGTCGTAGTCAAAGATATAAAAGAACGTCGCGATATGTCGCACCCAAGATACAGACGACCTGCTTCTACAACAGGTTTTTCACCGCGATTAAAAGAACTCATTATGAAAAAACGTGACGAGATGAACGGCGGACCAAGGCTCACGGATGGAACGGGCGGAACCGTTGACGAGGTCGGGGAACTTAAGGCCCTTCTTGCCGAAAAAGGTGAAAAGAGTTGCGAGCGGTTTCTTGACGGCACCGCAGGTATGGGCAGGGCCGCCACAGAAGTCGACGACACATTGGGCGTCTAAAGTTTTTTATACAACAAAAAATGCCCCGCGATTAACTGGGGTATTTTTAATGTACGCGTAGCAACTAGGTCCAGCGGTACGCTGGTTAATCTTTTTTCTTTTCTTTTTCTACTTCAAGAACTTTTGCGCCTTTATAATAACCACAGGCTTTGCAAACACGGTGTGGTTGTTTTTGTTCGTGACAATGTGGGCATTCGCTTGTTGCCCTTGCGTGCGCTTTGAAATTAGCGGCACTCCTTGTGCGCTTTTTGGATTTCGAGGTCTTGGTTTTTGGTACTGCCATGTTTGGTACTCCTTTATTTGACAAACATAACACGTATATGATAACCTTGTCAAGTGGAAACAAAAGTAATTCTTGATTGTTTAGGTGGGGACAATGGTGTGATGGCGACACTTCCCGCAGCGATGTCGGCATTGGATAGCGACAAAGCATTGAAACTTGTACTCGTTGGTGACGAGCAAAAAATTCGTGACTATAAAAACATGGGTGAGTTTATAAACTCGGGTCGAGTAGAGGTCATTCATACAACTGTAAATATAGAGATGAACGAGCATCCAGCCCAAGCAATCCGAACCAAACCCGACAGTTCAATTGTCAAAGGTGTCGAGGCACTTAAGAGCCGTGAAGATTGTTCTGCTATGGTATCGGCAGGAAGCACGGGGGCTTTGCTCACGGGTGGGTTTATGAAACTTGGGCGGATAGCGGGGGTTTCCCGTCCTGCGCTTTGTGCGAGTTTACCTACTATAGATAGAAAAGGTGTTATGGTTTTGGATTTGGGGGCAAACATGGATTGCAAGCCAATCAACTTGTTGCACTTTGCGGTTATGGCCGATATTTATGCAAGGGAAAAAGGTTTGGAAAAACCACGCGTTGGTTTGCTCTCGGTTGGTGCCGAGGACGAAAAAGGAAACGAATTAACCCTTGAAACATTCAAGTTGTTAAAAGAGTCGGGTCTTAATTTTGTTGGAAACATAGAGGCTCGCGACGTTGTAATGGGAAAATGTGACATAGTCGTTGCTGACGGGTTTGTTGGAAACGTTTTGTTAAAAACCCTGGAAGGAACCGCCAAGTTGTTTTCCAAAGAACTAAAATCCGCACTTAAAGGTTCGGTAGTCGGAAAGATTTTGGTTGCACCAAGGTTGCTTAAAATGAAAAAGCGACTTGGTGAAGATGCAAAGGGCGGGGCGATATTCTTGGGTGTGAAAAAACCGCTTTTAAAAGCACACGGGAACAGCGGACCAAGCGCAATCGCAACGGCAATCTTGCAGGCATCGAAAATGGGGGCTATGTCTTTGTCAGAAAAGATTGGTTCGGCAATTGCAAAGTGCCAAGTTACAGAGTAATCATATATAATGACCTAATGAGTAATGAAAATAAACAACAACGTGATATAAAAAGCGGCGAATGCCTGATTGCACAAGCGGGTGTGACGGCGACGGCGCTCGCCAATTGTTTGGATGAACACCAACTTATGGAACTGTCTGAGTTTTTGGGGCTCCTTAGACACAATCTTGATATTATTAGGGGCAGACGCCGAAAAAATCATTGACAAATTGTATCTATTGTGGTATATAATATATATATGGAATTGAAAACCTGTAAGAAACTCTATATTCGGTTTATTTGGCTCGTCGGCGGACGTGCGGGTTTTGGGTTTCTGCGGTAAAAAAATAAAAATTATAATTAATTTAAAATAAAAAGGAACAAAAAATCTGCTTGAGCGTTAAATGCAAAAGCAGATTTTTTTTGATGATATTAAGGGGATATAAATATGAAAATAATAACGGCACCAAGAAATATAAAGTTCTTGAAGCAATACACAATGGGTCACAGAGAGAAGTTTGGAAATGAACTTTTCTATATTCCAGATGGTTTAGATGCATTGGACGATAACTCTTATTGCAGTATTAAGGCACAAAACAAATTGCGTAATTTGAAATCGAAAGGCAAATTTTCTATAGAAGTTTTGAGTTTGCAAGATTACTTAGGTAAGCCAGGTGATTTGTTCAGGGCTTTGGAAAAGGCAAAAACTATTTATGTAGAGGGTGGTAACAGTTTTGACTTGTCACGCTTGATGAAAGTATCTGGTTTTTCAGAATGGGCACATGCAAATATTGAAAACCCAGATTTACTCTGGGTCGGAGCCAGCGCGGGTATAGTTTCAACAACAGATGATTTAAGCACAGTCAGTGTTTATGATAACCCCGAGGCAAACCACTTTGGTTTGGATACCGATACGTACGATGGTATCGGTTTGTTAAAGAGCGAGATGATTTTGCCTCATTATAAATCCAAACAAAAACCATGGGCGGACGGCAGGCATGAATCCGATGTTGTTGATTCTATCTTGCAAACAAGAATGAAAAATG
This sequence comes from Bacillota bacterium, assembly GCA_009787915.1. Taxonomy (GTDB): domain Bacteria; phylum Bacillota; class Clostridia; order Christensenellales; family UBA1242; genus WQSK01. Next base: position 2,704 of record WQSK01000004.1, on the reverse strand, counting down.
GTCAGGCTACGATACCTGTGCATGATGAAACAATGTTTGTAAAAGACTTGGGCTCTGGTGAAGAAACTTTGGTTGTCGGTTCTGATTTTACAGAGGAACAAACGTGGTTGGATATATACAAAAAAAGTACGTTCAAACAAGCGATACCAACAGTTATAAGGTATAATCTTTTGGGTGATAAAACAGACTGTGTGGCAATCAGTTAAGATGTGATAAGTTCGCCCGAACCACTTTTTACAAGTTCAATAAAATCGTCCATTGTTTTGATTTCGGTTTTTGATATCATGCCTCCGCGTGCGATATCGTCAGGTTCGTGGGCGTCAGAGCCACTGGTTTTTAACAAACCATGTGCTCCTGCGTATTCCATTGCGCTGTCGTAACATTGTCTGTGTCTTTTGTCGTATTGTCCGTTGTATACCTCGGCTCCGAAACCATATTCGTGCGCCCGTGGGGTAGTGCTACAAGTTCTAAACGGGTGGGCTTGGACAACCAAGATGTTGTTTTTGTCGGCGAAGTTTTTCAAGTTCTGCATTGTCATCTCGTATATATTCGGGGTCGAGCGCAAGAGTTTCTCGGTAATTCCATATAATATATGGTCATTGTCTTCGCAAACGATTTCGATTGCAAACAAAACATTGACACCGATTTTGTCGCCGTGTGCCTTGGCATTTTTGAAACCCGTCATAGAGTAGTCTATCTTTTCATCCCAAGTCTTATCCGTCATATTGCGGTACGGGTATTCGTAAACATGGTCTGTGATGATGACGGTTTTATAACCCGCGTTTTTGTATGCCTGTACCATTTCTTTGGCGGTCATAAAACCGCAAGGGCTGGACTCTGAGGTATGCAAATGTGTTTCTGTTTTGTATTTCATAACAAAATCATTTTACATATATATAATAGATGTTGTAAAATAGTTTTATCTTTAAGGAGGAAACAAAAATGACAAAAATTGGAATCAACGGATTCGGGCGTATCGGGCGCCTAATACTTAGGATAGCGGCAGATAGGAAAGATGTTCAAGTTGTTGCGGTCAATGACCCATTCATTGAACTCGAGTACGCGGCTTATATGCTTCGTTACGACACAGTCCACGGACAGTTCAAAGGGACAATCACCGTGGATGAAAAAGCGGGGGCATTGGTAATCAATGGGAAAAAAGTGTTTTTCTTTACCGAAAAAGACCCTGCCCAAATCCCATGGAAAAAAGCGGGGGCAGAAATTGTTTGTGAGGCAACAGGTGTTTTCACAACTACAGAGCAATGCCAAGCACACATCAAGGGCGGGGCGAAAAAGGTCATCATCACCGCACCTGCAAAAGACAAAGAAACACCGACATTTGTTATGGGCGTAAACCACACAGAATACAAACCAAACATGGTGGTTATCTCGAACGCGAGTTGTACGACAAACTGTTTGGCACCACTCGCAAAAGTGGTTAATGACAACTTCAAGATTATCGACGGATTGATGACAACTGTGCACGCGGTGACGGCAACTCAAAAAACTGTTGATGGGCCGTCTAACAAAGACTGGCGCGGCGGTCGTGCGGGCGGCGGGAACATTATTCCGTCCTCGACAGGTGCGGCGAAGGCAGTTGGTTTGGTACTCCCTGACCTTAACGGCAAGTTGACGGGTATGTCTTTCCGTGTTCCAACGCTTAACGTATCGGTTGTTGACCTCACAGTTCGCATTGAAAAAGAAGCAACCTACGAACAGATTTGTGCGGCTATGAAAAAAGCAAGTGAAACAAACCTAAAAGGCATCATGCAATATACCGAGGACCTGATTGTGTCTTCAGATTGTATCGGGAATTCACATTCTTGTATCTTTGATGCAAGGGCGGGAATTAGTTTGAACAAAAACTTTGTGAAACTGGTCGCTTGGTATGATAACGAGTGGGGTTATTCAACCCGTACCGTTGACCTTTGTGCACATATCTCGAAATAATTCTTTGTAATTAAAACAAAAATCCATGCCAAAAATATTGACGTGGGTTTTTTTTTGTTCTAATATTGAACTATGAATCTGGGGAGATTGTTGCTTGGACCGCTCGGCGATGTGGTGGGCTTTGTCTTTGGCAACATTTTTTACCCGTTTTGGATTTTCTTTACAATTATTGTTGATATGGTAGAGGACGTATTTATGGGGCTGGCGGGTCTTGGTCCTGTTTATGTTGCACGCAATGCACCAGACGGTACCTTTTCTCCTGACCAAGTTGGTGTTGGCGGTCAGCCAGGTGACCAAATACTTGACGATGATATTATTTCCGTGTTTTTACAGCACGGTATCGTTAGGAACCTTTTCCAAAACATGATTATCGTGGCCGTGGCATTGATTATGTTCTTTACAATTATTCAAATCATTCGCGAACAAATCAAGGACAAAACTGGTGGCAACCCGTACATGATTGTTTTCAGAATGTTTCGCGGGATGATAACAATGTTGTTTGTGACTGCAGCCGTTTTGGTTGGGTTGCAACTTAACCAAATTGTGTTCCAGGCCCTAAACCGTGCAACGGGTGGCTCGGACGGCGGCGGTGCATCGGGGGCAATTTTCCGTGGCATGTCGCACGAGGCCAACCGATTGCGGCTTGGCGGACGCGCTGGTGCGTTTTTAGATAGCGATGGTGAAGGTGTATACACTATTCGGCGGGGCAGGAGAGCCAGGACTTGGGGTGGTGACGCGGGTTTTGAAGGTGGTG
>WQSK01000003.1 GCA_009787915.1 Bacillota bacterium | reverse complement strand
CAAGGTTTCGAGCACATGGGTACGGCAGGCGAATACAAAGCAGGCGGTACAATCGCAAAGATGTCAAAAGACCTAACCAAATTGCGTTCGTTCCGCGAAAACAACACTTGGGTTGCAGGCTCTGCCCAAATTCCAAATTTTTATCTGGAATAAACCGTTGTCAAGTTGCTTGTAATTTTTCGGGTTTTATGATATCTTTGGTTTTATGCGCAAAGTTTACAAATTGTACAAAGAACGTTTGGTTGAAATCAGTGGCCGAAGCCGAAGCCTGTATTCAAAACGGATTTCAAAAAAGTCCGCCTATGACATCGGCAAGATTTTGGACGGAGATGAAAGAGCCGAGAACGAGTTTATATCTTTTTTATGGAGCAAAAAACGCCAAGCATTTCCCCTTGTAAACAACACCATCAAGGAACGCATTGGTAGGAACCTTAAGGTTGAAAAAAAAGATGAAGCAAAAACTATTATTTCACAGGTCACCCATTTAAAGGGGCTTAAACGCGAAATCGAGGAGTTTGCGCGCGAAACGGGTCGTTACGAATTGTATATTGGCTATCCTTTTATTGAAGGGAGCGTTGGGCGTGAAACAATTGTGAGGGCGCCACTTTTGTTGTTCCCCGCAGTGATTAATGTTGAAAGTGAAACCAGTGTCAGTATCGAAATCAAAACAGATGAAAACATCCAATTGAACAAGGTTTTTATTTTGGCTTATGCACAAAAATACGGAATCGACATTGACGAAATGGAAACGGATTTCACAAGCCTCCAGAGTGCGAAACTTAAAAGCGTCGAAGATGTCGTAAAATATATGAAGGGTCATGGCTTTAAAATCAAATACCAACCACGCAAAGGTATGCTTGATTTTGAAAAATCAAAAGAACCATTCCTTGGCGACCCAATCGAGGTTAAACACTATGCGGTTATCGGGCGGTTCCCCCTTGCAAACGCGATTTACAATGATTATAACTTGTTGGAAAAAAGAAAACCTACACAAGCGATTTTGGAACTCTTGGATAGCAGCAGTAAATTCAAAAAACTTAAAAACACCAACCCGAATCAATATATTATCAACTCGTTGGACTTTGCACAGGAGCAGGCGATTGAACAACTTAACCAAAGCGGAAACATGGTGATTTATGGTCCGCCTGGGACGGGTAAAAGTCAAACCATTGTCAACATCATAACCGACGCGATGTGTAAGGGCAAACGTGTTTTGGTTGTGTCGCAAAAGCGGGCTGCCCTTGATGTTGTTTATAATCGACTTGGCTCGTTAAACAACAAGGTCATGTACATCGTCGACCCCGAAAAAGACAAGTCGGGATTTTACTCGCGCACCGTTACGACGCACCAAGGGCTTGTGGGTAACAACACTATGCCAAATCCTTTGCAAAAAAATGTGGGCACACCAACCGCGCTTGTGAACTTGGAAACACGTTACAAAGACGTACAAGATGCAATTGACGAGGAGGTCACTGCCCTACAAGCGATTTCCGATACTTTGTTTACGCCAGGTCGTTTGGGTCTAAGTATGCAACAAATGTACGCGCGCAGTTACCAATTCGGCAAAGACGAACTGGAACGCACAATGTATGCACGTCTTATAAACCACACAAAGTTAATGAACCTGAACTTTGCGGAACTTGATGAAACCATTCGCGTCATTCAAGAAAAGCGAAAGGGCGAACTTCATTACAAACAACTCGAGATGCTTAAACGAAACCCACTAATCGCCCACATCAAGAGTGACCTAAGCGTACACAAAATCGGTTCGGTCAAATCTTTTATTACAAAAATATTGAACTCTAACATCGTTCCGTTTAACTTTGCAAAGTACCCAAATGGCAGACAGTTGCTGGCTTTTTATTTGGAAAACAATTTGTCAAAGCCAAGCGAACTTAAACCAATAGTTAAATTCATTGCAAAAATTGAAAAGAAAAAACAATCCGTGGTTGCATCAAACTTTACTTCGGCAATGTCCGCGATAAAGGTCTATGTTGACGAGTTCACGCTCTTGGAATCCGTGTTGGATAGAAAAGGTTTGGTTCTTACCCTAGATAACATTTTGAACGGAAACACTTTGTTTTTAAAACTGTTGTTTAACGCACTTGAGGATTATGTAAATGTTCGGGACATGAACCTTAATTTGAAATCAATTACAGAGTCTGACCTCTTGATTTTGAACTTTGCGTACAAATGCGCCAACAACCTTAAAAACTTCCAAGAGGTCATCGACAAAATTATACCAGCGCGCCTCTATCACGAGATTTGTCGCGAGGAAGAAAAACTTAAAGAGAAACTTAGCCACATCATGGACTTTGAAAATATCAAAACCCGTATTATTTCGCTTAAAAGTGAACAGCAAGATATCGTCAAGCAAATATGCCTCGAAATGTTTAAATCCAGTTACGTTTCCAAATATCACACTAGTAGTGATAACAAAAACTTTTTGTACCAAATCACAAAGTCACAAAACATGTGGCCGATTCGGAAACTTATGGAGCACTACGGTGATTTGATGATGGAGATGTTCCCGTGTTGGCTTTTGTCGCCTGAAAATGTGTCTACGATTATGCCGTTGACCGAGGGTTTATTTGACCTTATTTTGTTCGACGAGGCCAGCCAAGTGTTTATCGAGAGCACCCTGCCAACAATCTATCGCGGCAAGTTTATCGCAGTTGCTGGGGATAACAAACAACTCCGCCCAACTGCCCTGTTCATGCGCCGATACATGGGTAACGATATTGATGACATGGACCTTGACACCCAAGCCGCGCTGGAAGTAGAGAGTTTGTTAGACTTGGCAACCAGCCGCTATAATAGCATAAATCTGAACTATCACTATCGCAGTAAGCACGAAGAATTTATCAACTTTTCCAACCACGCTTTTTATGATTGTAAACTTCAAATTGCGCCGAACCTGCACAAGAATCTAACTAAAAAACCTATGGAGCGAATCGTTGTAGACGGTCGTTGGATTGACCGAAAAAACAAGCAGGAAGCGGCCGAAGTTGTTGCGCTCTTAAAAAGGTTTTTAAGAAACCGAAAAGAAAAAGAAACTATAGGGATAATTACGTTCAACGCCGAGCAACAGCAACTTATCGAGGACCTTATTGATGACGAACGCAAAAAAGATACAGCGTTTGGCAATGCAATAAGTGCCGAATCTAACCGTCGCGAAAATGGTGAGGATGTCAGTTTGTTTGTAAAAAACATTGAAAACGTCCAAGGTGACGAGCGCGATGTTATTATCTTTAGTATCGGTTATGCAAGAAATGAATACGGCAAAGTCGTGTCGCATTTTGGTCCGTTAAACATGGAGGGCGGTGAAAATCGTCTTAATGTCGCAATCACGCGCGCAAAGAAAAAGGTCTTTGTCATTACAAGTATCGAACCCGAAGAATTAAATGTGGACAACACAAAAAATGTGGGACCGAAGTTGTTTAGAAAATATCTTGAATACGTGCGCGCGGTATCGAACGGCAACCAGACAGAGGTTGGATATATTTTGGAGAGTCTAAAAATGTTGCCACAAGTTTGTGAATATGAACTTAAAAAAAGCATTGCCCCGCAAATCAAGGAGGCTTTGGAAAAACTTGGTTGGGAGGTCGAACTTAATTTGGGGAATGTTGGGTATCGGTTTTCGCTCGCCATTTACGACAAAAAGTTGGACACTTACCTGCTTGGTGTCGAATGCGATGACACGGCGTACAGTTCATCCTCAAATTTGTTAGAGCGCGATGTTTTCCGTAGCAAATTTATGGAGGGTCGTGGCTGGAACATTATCCGCGTGTGGTCGCGCGATTGGTGGTTAAGCCCAACAAAGGTTGTAAGCCAACTTGATAAACTTGCGACAAAAAGGCGCGAGCAACTCTTGAAAGCGAAATAGTTTTATATCAAATGATTTAACAGCAAAGTTACAAGACCAAAGTAGGTGGACAAACCAATGATGTCTTTTATAGACGTGATTATTGGACCCATGCCTGCCGCAGGGTCAACGTTAAGTTTCATCAAAACAAATGGGATAGTAAAACCAATTGTCGCCGCCACGGTCATGACGACTATGAGCGATAACATTACCGCGAAACCCAAACGCGCGCCTTCCCATGTTGTCATGTCGCCCGCGCCCATTACACCGAGTGCCTGAATCCCAAAAGCCGCAAGTCCGCAAATAACCCCGACTATGACACCCATACTGAGCCCAATCAAACTCTCGCGAAGAATATGGCGGCCTATTTTTTTCTTGTTTATGTGCCCAAGTATTTCACCGCGCAGGAATATCGTCGATGACTGGACCCCAACGTTTCCGCCCATGTCCATGACGACGGGGATAAACATTGCGGCGATTATGATGGCCTCAAGCGTACCCTCAAAAGCACCGATGACCGAGCCCGCCAGCAAACCGCCGACTACTGTGATGATAAGAAACGGCAAGCGGACTTTCCAAACCGACCAAAGCGAACCTCTTATAAGGGCTTCACTTCGGCAACTTTCGCTTGTTTTTGCAAGACCAGCCTTGCTTAACATATCCTCGGTGGCTTCTTGTTCCAAAACATCCATGGCATCGTCAACCGTGATGATACCAACAATACAGTCGTCTTTGTCGACAACAGGAATTGCCAAAAGGTCGCGCTTTTGCAAGATGCGGGCGACTTCCTCTTGGTCGGTCGAGGTCGAAACTTTGGTGACGTCGGTGACCATAAGGTCTTTTATTGTATCTTTCATGTCCGCGAGTACAAGCGAACGCAAAGATACAACGCCCTGCAACTTCCCATTGTCGTCGGCAACAAAAATTGTGTATATAGTTTCAAATCCTTTGCGCCGTATTTTTTTTAGGGCCTCCGCAACCGTCATGTTTGCTTTTAGTCGAACAAAGTTCGGGGTCATTATACGACCCGCGGTTTCGGGTTCGTAGCCCATAAGGAGGTTTGTCTTTTTGCGCTCCTCTGCCGAGAGGGCCGCCAACATTTTTTTTGTAACCTCGGCAGGCAACTCGTCCAACAATCGCACGCGGTCGTCTGGGTGGAGGCCTTCGATAATTTCGTTCGCCTGGGTGTTTGTGAGGGAACCAATCAGTTGCTCTTGGTCGCTGACATCTAGGTTTTCAAAAATTAACAGAGATTTGTTCTTTGGCAAAAGCCTAAACACAATCGCTTGTTCTTCGGAGTCGAGTTCCCCAAACATATCCAGAATATCGTTGTCGCCAGATTCCAACAAAACACGTTTGATGGACGCAACATCTTTGTTTTCAAGGCTCTCCAAGATAAATTCTTTCATGGTTCATTCTATCTGTTTTTTATAAATACTGTCAAACATTAAAATCTGGTTCGTCAGTAGTATCCGCGACGCCAGTAAGATTATCAGTTCTTGGTTTATCCATTGTGGCAGGCCCGCGAACGATACGGTCTGCAAGTCTGCCCTCCGCCATAGCACGAATTTTTGCTTCGTCATTAACCAAATCTGTCACATCTGCACCGCCTTTAAGTGCCTTCTCGTAATCCGCACGTACTACATCCATTTCGGCTGTGATTTCTGCTTCCGTCAGTGTGGCAATAGCATCCCTATAACGTGGGTCGGCGGGAACATCTCTCCCACCTTTACCACTATAATTTCTTCGCTCATCGTTTGGCATTTCTTTTTTTCTCCTTTTTTATTAATATATAAAAAGGATACCCCCCCCCAGAAATTTGTCAACTATTTTACGTTATCCACAATTTTATTTTGGACCGATTCTTTATGGCGCAAGTGAATAATCCAAAACCCGACTATGTGTGTCATGACAAGGCCAACGGCACTGAAACCAAATATCGCAGGCATCCCCAAATGGAAAATCAGACCACAGATAAAGACCCCAATGGCGGTACCGATTCGCCCTACACCAAAGCGGATGTTTGCAAAAGCCAATTGGTCGTCCACATGCACACGATTTATATAGACACCGTCAACAATGTCCTCGTGGACACGCGACACAAACATTGATAGGAATAAACCGACTATTGCAACCCAAACGTTTGCCGTGATTGCGATTGCCGCATACGCAACCATGCGTAAACCGAACTTGGAGGCAAAGTTTAGATAATCGCTTTTGAAACGTAATTTCCACAATCCCAAATATCCATATATATCCCCCGCGATATGTGCCACGGTAATAAACAAAACCATCTGCCACGGTGACAGTCCGATTATGTCCGTGACAATCAGTGCCAACATCCCAAATACAAAACCGTTTGCAAAAGTTATTGCTAGCACATAAAATTGGTATCCAATCACGATTTTGTCTTTGTAGATTCGTTTGATGCTAAAGGGTTTGTTTTCAAGTTCCAAATGCACAAACAATAGCAACACAAACGCAACGCCCATTACAGCAGTTGAAATAATCAAAAGCAAATTAAACTGGAAATACATTGTAACTGCAAAGGCAATAATAACACCTGCGATGATAAGACCTATGTCGGTCATTATGTATTCTATTAACTTTCGGTGGCTGTAGATTTTGTTTGTCTTAACCATGTTTACTATGAGCGGATATACTTTGAGCCCAATCAAAAGTGTCGCAACCGCGTCAATGATAAACAAGGTTGTTATAAGCCACAAGATACCGCTCTGAAACAAAAAAATCATCCCAAGCATCGCCACAATTTTTGCCAAGACCCAGAATTTTAATTGGTGTAGAATGTTGGCTTTTTTAAACAAAAACATTGTGCCAAGCGCAATAAAACACGCGGAAAATGTTGCACCGCTTATGATAAAAGAGATGTTGCGAATTGAAATATTGTGGACTTCGAGCCATAGCATACTGTACGTCGCCCAGATTCCAAGCGAAAATGCAAACAATGCCAAGAACACAAAAATCATTACAAACTGTTTCTTTTGTGAAATCATATTTAAGTATATATTTCTGGTTACTCGCTGTCCATCATTTTACAGGCCTACATCAATGTCGGACCATGTTTTGGGAACATTTCTTTTAAAATTTGTCTGGCGTGGAAACACAACTGTAGCGTCGCAACCGCAATCAAAGAATTTGTGTTCCAAAGCCCACCCGATACAACAGATATTTCCTCCATATTTCCAATAACCAAACGGATGGCGTCAATCAACGTTTCTGCCCCTTTTTCGGCGATTATTTCTTGGGCATTTTCAATCATCTTTGGTATCATACCCACTGCCATTCCCGCGCACATATTTTTGAAAAAGTACCTACGCTTTTTATTAAAATTCTTCTCCCCAGGACAATACCTATGCCCGTCATAGTTGCCTTTCGTTATCAAAAGCGATGCAATGGCAGACGCGGGCAAGCCTGTGACACCACCACCGCTCCCAAAGTTCATAATCGAATACATAACTTGGCTGAAAAACAATTCATGCTTATCTATCCCTTTGATACTGCTTTTAAATTCGTTTGCAACTATAGTGCTTTTCTTCATATAGATATTCTATGTCGTATAAGGTTAAAGATGTTTCACGTGCACTCAACGAATTGACAGGCGGGCGCTGTGACAAAACAAAAGAAGCAAACGAAAGATTTTTTGTAAGAAAAACATCGGGGATAAAAGGCAAGTCGGTTCTTGAAAACCCTGGACTTGTTTGGGGTGACCCAGAAATGAAAGTTGATAAAATTGCCGTGATGATGACACTGAACGAGAGTGCAATTGAACTTGCCGCAGCGACGGGTGTCCAAGCAATTGTTGCCCACCACCCTATTGCCGATGCCGCGAACTCTGGCGGTGTTCCATTGAAAACCTATCTCGACCCCTACGGGATTGCGGTTTTTGAATGCCACGAAGCCTTCCACGGATTGCACCCAGGGATAAGTTATCTCCATGGACACAAACCGTCTTTTGTGAGCACAAACTTTGGCGATATCCCAGGCAACATCGTTTTTGTCGGCGACCCATTGCCAGAGGTGAAAACCCTTGGCAACATGGTTGACCGTCTTGACGGTTTCATGAACCTTGATAAAGAGCGCGAAGTGCTTGAATCCCTTTGGCAGATTTACGGAACAAAGGAAATCAGGGAAACCAGTGTTTCGGCAAAGAGCAAAATCATCTTGGGCGAGCGCGACAACATAATCAAAAAGGTTTTGCACATTTTTCCGCATACAGGCTTTAATGCCGAACACTTGCACAGCATCAAAAAAGAAAACCCAGAAATTGATACTATGCTGACGACTATCAGCCGTGTCTACCCTGGCAGCGAACTTATTGGTGAGGCAAACGATATGAAAATGAACCTTGTTTGTGGAAACTCGCACGCTATGGAAATCCAAGAAAACGGGATTCCGCTTGCTTATGCCCTGCAAAAACGGTTGCCTGAATCCGAGGTTGTTATCTTCCACGACCGTGTTACAAGTGTTCCGTTGGCGGAATTTGGTTCCCCTACGCTCCGTGATTATGGGAAAACCATGGCGGATAACCACCTGACACCAAAAGAAGAAACTATGGACGAAGCATAAATCGTTGTGTTATAGTTTTTTCATGCGACCGCTTGGGAACGATTGGGATGGAATAATTGCCGAGGAAATACGCAAGCCGTATTATCTGAATCTGCGCGAGTTTCTGAAAAAAGAATACACAACCAGAACAATTTATCCTCCTATGGATGATATTTATTCTGCCATGCGCAACACCGCGTTTCAGGACGTCAAGGTTGTCATCCTCGGCCAAGACCCCTACATCAACCTAGGCGAGGCACACGGCATGTGTTTTTCCGTGAACAAAGGTTGTGCCATTCCGCCGTCGCTGAAAAACATTTTCAAAGAACTAAACACCGATGTTGGGTGCGAAATCCCCACGCATGGTTACCTCATGGACTGGGCGAAACAGGGCGTGCTGCTTTTAAACACCACCCTTTCTGTCCAAGCAGGCAACAGCCGCAGTCACGCAGGAAAAGGTTGGGAAACTTTTACGTCTTTTGTTATTGATGAACTAAACAAACGGGATACTCCGATTGTGTTTTTGCTCTGGGGCCGTGACGCGCAGACAAAAGCCGAACGAATTACCAACCCACGCCACAAAGTCCTAACCGCCGCACACCCGAGTCCCCTCGCAGGTGGCAAGTTTTTTGGGTGCAAACATTTTTCGCAAACCAATGCGTTTCTAAAACAAAACGGTATGGCCGAAATCGATTGGCAAATTTATTAACTTATAGAGTCCCAAGGGACTTCAGCCTTTTTCATATTTTCGATATCTACGCCATTACTTTTAAGTACATGCTCTAATATTTCCACCTTAACAACGTCCCCTTTAGCGGTTTGTTCTATGTATTTTTTTACCGCTTCGATAAGAGTTTGTTTATCGACGTTTTTTCCACATGCTACACCAACCATTACACCGACAAGACGCCCTTGTTGACCCTTTTGTCCACGACCAGCATCATGCCTCTCCATTAATTCCACTACTTCATGACCAAGTGGATTCACTTTAGATAAAAGTCCACTATTTTGTTTCAAACATTTTTTATCGAACATAATGGGTGATAATACCACAAAATCACACAGATGTCAATACCGCAACCTTGTCCTCGGAGTTTTTCAAAAAATAAGAGAGCATCGTCCACCGATGTTTTGTATAGGTATTCTTGACCATTTTTTCAATGTTTTCGTGGCTCCCGACAAGCACGACCATCACCTTGGCGCGCGTTACGGCGGTGTATAAAAGGTTCCGCGTCAAAACCATGTATGCCCCCGATGTTACAGGAACAACGACAACATCGAACTCACAACCTTGGCTCTTGTGCACCGTGATTGCGTAACTGGTAACCAGCGAACTTAGGTCACCGCGGAGGTAAACACTTTGGCGCCCGTCCTCGAACAAGACGCGGACTTCCCCATTTTGTTTATTTACATCGGTTATAACACCCATGTCGCCGTTAAAGACACCCTCGCCCGAAGTCACAATCGGGTCGTTCGGTTTCGTCCATTCTTGGGTATAGTTGTTCGCGGTTTGCATTACTCGGTCGCCCAAGCGATACACGGTTTCACCGTATTGGTATTCGGGTTTTCCGTCCTCTTTTGGGTTAATGGATTGTTGGAGCGCCAAATTCACCGCGGTCATCCCCGCATCCCCTGCTTTCATGGGGCAAAGAACCTGAATCTTGGTGTGCGGTATTTTCAAATATTCGGGCAAGCGTTTTGTAACCAAAGATACGACTTTCTCGCGGATGTCGTAGGGGCTGTCGCTTTGCACATAGAAGAAATCTTTTGACTTGTTGGTCATGTCGGGCATCTCGCCGTTGTTGATTGCGTGCGCGGAAACAACAATTTTTGAATCCGCGGTTGTTCGGTAAATCTCGGTCAACCGAACCAAGGGGACGACTTCGGCGGTTATGATGTCCTCCAAAACATTCCCAGGTCCAACTGACGCCAACTGGTCGATATCCCCTACCAACACCACACGTGTATTGGACAAAACTTTTTTCAAAAGTTGGTTCATCAAAATCGCATCACACATTGAAACCTCGTCCACAATCACGACGTCGGCGCGCAAAACATTTTCTGGGTCATCGTACGTAAAGTGACCCTTCCCGCCTTTGTAATCAATGTCAAGGGCGCGGTGGATTGTGCTCGCGTTCAAGCCCGTTGTTTCTTCCAACCTTTTTGCTGCCCGACCCGTCGGCGCCAATAGTTGGGTCTTTTGACCGCGGGCTTCGTTTATGAACAAAACCGCGCGGATGATTGTGGTTTTACCCGTACCAGGTCCGCCCGTGATTACAGTGACCCCATTGGATACGGCCTCAATAACCGCGCGTCGTTGGTCGGCGTGGAGTTCAATCTTGTTGACCTTTTCATAGTGAATAAGTAGTTTTTCTACATCTTTGGTTTCAGAAGCCACTTTTTTCGCCGCCAAAAACAAAAGTTTTTCCGCAATAGATTTTTCCGCATAAAAGTATTTTGACAAACAAATCATGTCATCTATGCGAGAGATATACCCGTCAATACAAAGTTCCTCTATTACCCCGTCGAACACGTCGCGGAGTTGTTCGGTTTTTATCAAAAGCAACCGAATCGTCCCCGCAAACAATTTGTCAACAGGCATACAAGTGTGACCTTCGGCTTCGGCACTGCTCTTAATTACGTGAACCAAGCCTGCACGCACACGAAATTTGCCCGCGTATGCAACACCCAGTTCTTTTGCAATTTTGTCGGCGGTGATAAACCCAATACCGTCAATTTTTTCGATTAAACGATACGGGTTTTGACGCACGGCGGAAATAGTATTTTCCTTAAACGTATTGTAAATCTTAATCGCCATGTTAAGTGAAATCTCGAACTGTTGTAAAAAACCAACACTTTTTTGCATATCTTTTATGTTTGCAAATTCCCGACCGATTGCTTCGGCTTTTAAAAGTGTTACACCCTTAATCGCCACCAGTTCCTCGCACCGATGCTCCATTATCGCAAGGGTGTCCGAACCAAAGCGTTCAACAATTTTTTCCGCGGTCTTTGGGCCGATGCCTGGCAACAATCCACTGCCTATAAAATGCTCGATTTTTTCGGGGGTGCTTGGAACTCTTGCTTCGTGGCTTGATACTTTGAATTGCTTTCCGTATTTGGCACTTTGGACATACTCGCCCATTAAATCAAACTCTTGACCTGGGGCTATGTATGGGAAAAAACCAAACGCCGTTTCACCGCTCGCTAAACGCATGACAGTATATCCGTTCTCGTCGTTTCGGAACAGCACATCTGCAACAGAATCTGTAATTTTAACAGCCATCAATTATACATTAACACTATCGCGTCGCACGCGCAAGTGCCATATGCAAGTGGTTGTTGCCTGAACTGCCATTTATATTGAAACCCATATTACCAATCCAAGGATTCCAGAAACCGTTGATGTTGTTTGTAAAGTTCCCTTGGGCATCAACGGTCACCCGTGATGAATCGACGAAACTATGGAAAACATGCCCCCTGCCTCTTGGCAGCATCATATGACCAGTAGATGAACCATGTAAAATTTCAGGCTCTCTATCCTCGCTGACATTTGCGTCGAAAAACAACGTATTCATCGTACCTGGACCCGCACCCATTGCAGACACTCTGTTGTGTCCATCGCCTGCTGGGGTTCGGAATGAAACAAAGTCACTTGTGACTTGATTATGCCCAAGCGCATTCCCTTGTGCACTTCCTAAGTCTGCGCCACGCAATGCTCGTGTCAGACCGAAACCAGCGTTCCAATCATCAACATTTGCACCTTCAGGCATGTTCGGGCGATTTGGGGCGTCATTGCCTATTAACGTATCACGCAGAGCAGCAGGTATATGGTCTACAAGTTCATTAATCGAAAGACCGCGAAGTGGAATTGTAACTGTACCAACAATGCTCCATGCACCAGGACCGCCGCCTGCAACAACACGCTCACGTTCAAATCTTACTTGCCATTCTTGCACAGTAAATGCAAATGCGTTCTGAACACCCAATCGGCTTGCATTGGTTCGGGCTGAGTAGTTCAATTGGTACATCCTAAACCGACTAATTGTTCTGGTAAATCCTTCTCTGCCTGTGTCATGCACGCCGTCATGTATCTGCATAATGAAACCGTCGGTGATGACATGGTTTCGCGGACGATGCGTATTGTTTATATTAAGTGTTTGGGCTCTTATTTGGTTTATTTGAGCATCTGTAAGGTTTGGATGAACCTCTACCATATCTGGCTGGGCTATGCCCCCTGGCTGGGCTTGAAAATTTATACTTGGGTAATTTGCTGGGCTTTGCATCATCGGGACTCCGTGATGCCATAGGTTGAAACCCTCACCTACACCTACAAACCCAAAATCATTTTCTTGATAACCCACCAATCCGCCTGCCATGAGGCCCGCATTTGCGCCTCCGCCTGTAACACGGACGTTTGTGATTTCACCGCTGTTTGTATTTCGTCCTACAACACCGCCTGCAATCATGAAGTTCGAATTACTGACAGACGCGGTGACGGTCATGTTTTTAAGAACGCCGCCGTTGTAACCCGCAACACCGCCCGCTACCATACCTGCAGTAATGGGCGCGAGCGTACCTGCAACATGGGGACGCCTTACAAGGAAATCCGATGCCGTTTGCCCACCCGTGAGCATTGTCGGAGATTGTGCACGCGCATTGACGCCACCGCTTATTGTGTTTTCGCCTTGTAAACCGCTGTTGTCAATCGTACCAAAGTTCACGCCAACGATACCGCCTACGAAATATTTCGCCGTCTTTGTACCAGTGTTTGTGACAATTGCGTTATAGACCCTTCCGTCTTTGATAACACCGAACAATCCGCCAACAATCTCGCCAAAGACACCAAGAGAGCCGTCTGCACGGTTTCGAACATCGCGGATGAAAATACCATCCTCCGTTGAATCGTTGTTAAGAATACCTACAAGACCGCCAGAGATACTGTGCGCATTATGCGACAAGTTAAATCGTCTGCCTGTCTGACCGATGCTATAGTATCCATTATCATCATAAACAATATTTGGTCTAAAGAAATTACGGAAATTAGTATTGCTTGGGCCGCCATCTGCACGGTTACTTATACCTGGGCCAAACGGGATAACTCCGCCAATGCTGTTTAATGCCTGTCGCTGAAAAGAAGCATTCATAGCGGTATCCGTTTCATTCATTGTTACTGGGCGGATACCTTCACCTTGACCCGCCATTGATGCCGACGAGATTCTTGCACGTACGGTATCAAGAATTGTATTTCTGGCATAGCCAATCAAGCCGCCTGTGACGTTACCGCCAACAACGTGTGACCAAATTCCGCCGCCTGGGGATGACAGAACTTCAACATCGACCAGTTTACTGTTAATAGCGCGACCTGCGATACCGCCAGCGTAAACCGCGGTGTGTGCGCCTATAGAGTAATTCGCAATAACACCGTGTCTTATAAAGCCGAAAGCCACGTTTTTGATAACAACGTTGTTGATTTGCGAGAACAAACCGACACTGCGCAAGTTACCGCGGGTTGCGGCGAGCGCACTGGTTGCACTTGTAGATATATCGTTGATTACAAGTGAATTCCCGTCAAAAGTCGTCCTGCGTGTTGGGTCGGTTTCCGCATATACAGGCGTTTCATCGGTCCCACCGCAAAGTATAATCTGAGGAGTCAAAAGTTCCATGCCTCCAAGGCTTTGGTGCGACAAAGAAATGTTGTTCACAAGGCGCATACTTCCACCACCACCGCCTGCACTTGTACGGACTGTGTCGCCTTCAAAATCGATTGGCTCGCCAAAACCAAGTTGTTGGTCATGGATACGGTTTAAAAGTTGGGTATTAAGTGCGACTTGGTTAAAATCAATTCCAGTTGAAATGATGAACGGGTTGCGGTTGCTGCCATGGGCATAGTCTTCGCCCCTAACAAAATGTCTGTACGTGGTGCCTGCGCCCGTCCTGAAATTCTCCCAAGACCTGTTGAGGAACGGTGCCCTGACACGTGTACCTTCTGGGTTGACAGGGTCACTGTAAATCCTGATACTTACCGCAATGTTGTGCGGTTCTGTCGATACAATACGCGGACCGTTTACGGTCATCATCCAAAGATTGTCATGGATACCACTTGCAATTGTGCTCATGCTGAATCCATAGAACCTATCGTGAACACGGGCATCGATAAAGTCACTGAGTATTGTTCCAGGAGAATCAGCAATTGGGAATCCCCCGTTAATATTAGGCTCTCCAGTATGGCGCAAGATTGACCATTGTCCGCCAGGTGGAACGGTCGGAGCCGCAGTGATACCTGCGTTTGGTCTTGTACGAACGGTCACGTGGTTGTTAGAGGAGTTTCCAAATCGACCATGTGGCGACATAAATTCGCTATAGCCCTGACCTGCGAGGGTACGCCTGTTTGCAGGGTGGTTATCAACCACGTTTCTGCGGATAAGCCCCGAAACGTTATCGTGCATAAAACCACTGCGAATAGCGCGACCAACTGTTTTTACGCTTATGACGTTGTCCTCTATAACAGGTGAACCGCCGCCCTCGCCGTTGACAAAAATAAACCCTGCAACGTCGCCAGCAACCGAGAATATACGCCCCCATGCTCTGTCGTGGCTAGCATCAAATCTTGCTTCAACTTCAACACCGTATTGTCTGTTTGTGCCGCTGTCGAAAATTCGCCTGTAATCAAAACCGCTTACATTATTTGCTTTGACGCGGGCATTTCCCGAATTGATACCAATAAAGCCAGCGGTATAGTTACCGAACAACAGCGGGTCGGTTTGCCCCTGACCAAATGCCGAGCGAGAGTGGTTTTCAACGTTACCGTTTGTGAATGAACTTGCAATAACTGTACCGCGGTTGATTCCTATAAAGCCCGCGACAACAACACGGCGCACGTTTATAGGTAACTCGGATGGGTCATCGGTTTCTTCCACAAGTCGGTTGCCCACAACAATATTCGCAATAACACGGCTGTTTGTAATGATACCTGCGCTTGCCCCTGCCGCATGGTTTACGCCGAACAATCCGCCGACGTTAAGTGTCAATGCAGGGTTATCGATTGAAACAAACAATGTTCCAAGGGCTTCCTCTGGATTAAACCTGTCGCTGATACCTGTACCAAAACTATCTGCTTGAAACAGTTGCATTGCGCGAGCGTAATTGTTTAGATAGTTGGCAACAGAATGACTGTGTATACCCTCGGGTGTTATGTCTGAAAAACCAACAACTGTTGCACCGCCGCGTGCTGGGATTAAGCGGACTTGGCCGTCAACGATAACTTCCTCGGGGTCGTTATCACCAATTTTGCAAGAGAACTCTCCCCATCCGTCACGAGCCTGTATTTCACGGAAGAAACCGCCTGCTTCGGCACCAGGCTGAACATGGAAACAATGCCCCCAGAGTCCTTCATGGTCTTTGACAGGGAAATTACGGTCTTCGAAATTTTCACGCCCGCAGACAAAGAACCACGACGGCAATACTGCAACGTTTGTTATAATACCAAGGTTTTGTCCCGCCAAAACACCAATGTTTAAAGTACCAGACCTAAGGTCCGAGTAATTGGTATTAGCAGCCGTGAGGTTGACCTCGGTTCTTCCGAACGGTGCAGGCCCGCGCTCGTTAAGGAAAATATTTAGGTTTCTTAGCATTGCGTTTGCAGGAATCGTAGTCCAAATACCGATGTTCATTGGATTGTTGCTTAGGTTAAAACTGCGAACCCAGATACGTTTGTTGTTGCCGTCAAGTTCTGCCGCAACAAACGGTATTGGTTGCCAATCTTCAAGAACGATATCAGCCGTTAGGATGTATCTTCCGCCTGGACGCATACCAGCAAGTTCAGGAAGCGAGTTAATGGAAACCATATCACAGATTTCGATTTCTACGCGAATATCAACATGACTCTGATGTGAAAATTGGAAAGCAGCCGCTGGCATAAACGCACCTACAAGATGACTGTCCCTTTCGTCACCTTGGCCTTGGGTGATGCGTGTAAACCCACCCAACACATGAAGCCGCGGAACACCTGCAAGCATAAGTTCAGGGGTGCAAGTTACCGTAACTTGGTGCGGGTTGCCTTTATGGAATTCAAAGTTCGTTGCTCTGCTTATTGTTTCATTCTGAGCCGTCATTTCGCTGGCATGGATTTCTTGCCTTCCAATTGGTGTGCCGCCCATTGTAACGGACCACAATAACCTGTCGGTATCGTTACGGAGGCGTCTGTTCATTTCATCTACTCGCACATCAATGAAAGTATGCAATGGTGTTCCAGGGTTGATGAACCTGTCTTTTCGGGCCTCGATACGAATATCTTCCGCCGTCCTTGTTGCCGTGTTAAGTACGATTGATAAAATTGGCGCTGCTCTTCCCGCACCTGCCCTAGCAAAGAAAATACCGTCAATCGTATACCAAACAAAGTGGAACAACGGACTTAGTTCATCCCCCAACACAATGTTGTTAAACCTATAGGCCCTGTATGGAACACTTATGCGGAACGCGGCATTTGCAAGTTGCAAATATGCGGCTTCGGACAAACCTTCATGCGGAACACGCAGTGCCCAATTCAGGTGTATAGCCCCAGGACCAGGACTTCTTCCCGCGCCTGTTGGTTGAAGCCAAGTGCGCACGGTTGCAATTGGGAGGACGTTTTCATCCCAATCACCGAAATATTGAAGGTGCGGCGCACCCCTGAGTTGTGTTCCCCTACCAATAAGTTCAAGGTTAATATTTGTTGTCAAACCAAATGGGTTGAACTCTGGCATAGTGAACTCCACGCCTGTTCGTTCTTGAACAACGATTACTGTACGTTCTTCGCGCTCGACATGGTCACGAACCCACCTTGGTCGAAGCGGATGTGTATAATGGAAAGTCGGGTTATCGCGGTTTCGCGAGCTGATAAGTGTGTCTGTTGTCCATGTGATTTCGAACTCTTGCCCTACTTCGGCTCTGTCTGGGTTGGTGAGTTGTGTCCTAAAGAAAATATTTCCGTCAAACGAGAATGGATTGAGGCCCTGCATATTGAGGGACACATCAAACGTTGAAAATGGGAATGCGGTATTATCAGGCAAATCTCTGTGCTCGTGCAAGAAACCACTTTGACCGCCGATAATACCGCTTCGGTCAAACGTCGCCAGTGAACCCATACCTCTTAAAGGCATGAAAAACTGTGTTTCGGTATCTCTGCGGACTTCCAGAGGAACACCCTGTAATTGACCATATTGAAAATTTATGAGCCTGACATATTGTGTCATCATCAAATGCGGTTCAGTAACCTCGTTGCCATAGTTTCCAGCAATATCGTAACCCAATGTGAATATAGATGCAAAACTTGGGTGCAAGGTAAATCGCAAGAATCCATTTGGTCTGTTGTTAAAGATACCTGCGCTTGTGAATTGTCGGCTGAAATCAACACCTGCCATTGTGCCATGAATTGGTGCAGTTGTGTCTGGGATAGATGCCCCATTAAACATCGTGACCTCAGAAAAATGTTGTGCGGTAATAGAATGAATTTCTTGCGGGTGGATTTCAACATTGGTTCTGCTGACGAGTGGTGGCGCCGTGAACATAATTGTTCTGCCCGCGGGGTGCGGCCACCTTGCTCTTTCGTGTTGGCGAACAACCAACTGTCCAGTCATAGCCTCGAGCATCGGCGGAACAACCTCGTGGGAATCCCCACGCATAAACCTATAGCCCTGCGAAACGACACGCATTGTAATTGTGTATTCATACCTAAACAATCCATCCTCGTCAATAGGCGTTGCGTTTCTGATTCTCATTGTAAAATGAAGGTTTACATTGTTTACTGGGAACGGAACATTGGGTTCAAGCATACCCCTCCAAACCGTGTACGCACCTTCATTTACTGGGGCACTTCTAAATATTGTGTTTGAACCACCATAGAGGTTTCCTCCAAAAATTGAAGGATAGTTTATAACAGACGTAAATATGTCTGTTTCACTTGTTGGCTCGAAATTAACTGAAAGCAATTGCCCTGCGCGCGCGATATCAATCGCTTGGTCAATAAGGAATGTCCCCGTGAACACGGCAGAAGATGCACCGTCTATTTCGATTCTGTTTTGGTCAAGGGTTAAGTCGGACAAACCCGTTGCAAAGAACGCATCGATAATACGCTGGAGCGGTTTTACCTCGTACGTATACGTCAAATTTGTTACTTGCAGAGGCGCATACATTTCACTGACTTCACACCAATGCCTTCCCTCTGTGATAATGATTGGGATATTTGAACCAGGTGTTATATTTTGAGGCATAGTGACATTTACCCACCTGTCTATGTGTACTATACCAGAGCCATTCGGGTCGCTGGTGTTTCCATTTGTTGTTCGCGTAATATAGGGTGTAAACGTATACGTCACGTGTGTTGGTGACTCGGCAAGTTGGTTGCCGTAATTGTCGATGCGGGCACTGATGAACGATTGAGGGACCGCGCCGCTGCCACGATTTATACTGCGATGATATTGAGGCAATCCAGTTACTGGGTTTACAAATCGTCTATAAAAACAATGCGCGCCGCAAACGGAACCTGCCGCCCCAGGGCAAGTGTGGATTTTTCGTGTTTCGCGGATATTCCAATCTCTGTTATTTACGATACCGCTAACACGCATAATTACATTTCTTCGTACAGCAAAGTGTGTAACCGATGGTGGCTCGGCATCGGCAAAAAGAGAGACGAACGCCCCACCGTCTTGGCCTGTAACAACAGATTGTTCGGTGACGCCTTGTGCAACGTCAAAGCGCACAAATCCAACCGCAGTGTCGTCAACAGAAACAGTACGAGTCGAACGGGCGACAAGTTCAAAACTCCCCGTGCCACGAACTTCAATAAAGTGTTCCCTGCGCCCTGTGTCACGGTGAATTGCGGTACCGATTGAGGCCACATTATTACCAGACACGCCAGGAGTATTAGACCATCCATTGCGGATTTCAAAAGTGATTCGGTTGCTTGACCCAACTGGTTCAACGTGGGTGATTCGATTGTTACCGTCTGTGATTGCTATGTTTTCTTGGAAGATGTCTTTCAAGAAATATCTGTTTGCAACAGGGGCTGCACCTCCGCGCAAACGCCCTGCGGTGTGATACAAAAGACCGCTTGGCATAAATGGCGTACCTTCGGTAACGACCATGTCACCTGCGGGGTTGACCCTGTACGAATCTCTGGAATTGACATAACCAATAAAGCGGCCTGGGGCAAACCTTGGCAATGGGAATTGCGGAATTAAACCTGCGTTTGCACCACCGTGTGTGGCGTTCCTGATGTTTTCGGCAACGCCTTCGATGTAATCATGCAGGAACATCTGGGCATTTTCTACGGCAGGAACAACAAAGTTCAATCCACCCCTATTGTTGCGTGTGTTAAAGTCACGAATATCTGTAATCCCCTGAACCCTTATAACATCTGGTGCAAGTGGACCAGGTGGTGGCGTAGGAATTAACTCCCAGATTGGGGCGTCGGCTGTGCCAACATTTTGATAGTATCTGTTTTCAAAATCGCGGAACAAAAAGTGGATATGCGTTGGGCGCTCTACCGCAGGAACCCAACCCCAACCAAGTACAGCAGGCGGCATATGCACTGTGCGAAATGCCTCGGTAAACCTTGCTTGGTTGTACGGCTGCCCATAAGGGTGAGCACTTAGTGCACCCCAAAGAGCGAAAGCACCAGGTGCAGTTGGTGGCGGGTTAGCCACATGACCATAAGGTGCACCTGGTTCAGAACCCAATCGGATATCTGTTACTGTACTGTCTGGGTTCACGCGGTGAACAACCATTGCCCCAGCCGTGTATGGGAATAATGGGTCAATGATACCGTGCGGGACTGTTCCTGCCATGTAGTTAGCAACTGTATCACCACCCCAAATAGGATTAAATTCAAAGAAGCCTATCCCATGACCAAGGATGATATCCGATGTTTCGCGAACCTTTGGTTGTGCAGGCTGCTCAGCGCGTACATTAAATCGCAGACCTTCATTTATGTCGGTGTGGGCACCAAAGCCGTCAAGCCCCACAATCGTATATGTAATCATTCGGGACAAGTCACGGTGACTCTCAGGACCTACGAGCATCTCCTGCCAACCAATTGCACCGCCGATAATTATATTTCGTTCGTCTTGGACAAAAATATCACCGTGGAAAGTTAACGCATCCATATCTGGTCTGCCGCGGAACATATCGCGTTCCCCACTTCGGAATGCGATGTCTGTGATTGTTCTAAGCCTATTAGGGAGTGGGGTACCTGGGNCTGTATCNGAAGANCAATAAACGCCGAAGCCGTGAAATTGGAACGCATTTCTGATGCGTTTCGCCCAACAAGTGTTCCAATAACCGTTGGATACCTCGAAAGTCCGCGAAGGGTATTTAAGCCGCTGAGCGCATCGTAATCGTTTGTTCCGCCAAAATCATTCGCCCCGCCGTACAATATTGTAATAGGCGCATAAACATGAACAAGGCTCTCCCCCGTACCACGTGTTCTAAAGAAATCAACAAATCTGTTGTCCTCATCAAGCCAAAACCTGTCGATATTGCGAATTGCATTGTGGTTAAGGAACATGTCGAAATAATTGTATATAACCTCACCGCTTTCGTGGAAACCAACAACACCGCCAATAGCACCGCGTGCACTGATAAGGCTCTTGCTGTACGAACTTTCGATTGTTGAAACTGCGCCCCAGATTGGTGTTGGGGAACCTAGGAACCTATCTGTGTTATGCCCGACCAAACCACCCGTGTTTCCGCGGAAAGAATTGAGTAGGGCCCCGCTTGATGAAACATTTCGGATAAGACCGCTGTTAAAACCCGCGATACCTCCAAGGTTTCTTGCCAACGAAAATGCGCGGTCATCCTGCGAGATATGTGCCGCCCTTGTGTTGTTCCCCGCAATTGCAATAGAGATTTCGCTTGTCATAGAAATGTCGTTTTCAAAAAATCCGCTTGCCCCTTGCGCGCCGACGTGGTCGATGTCACCATGGTTCCTTCCGACAATCCCGCCGACATTAAACGCCAATTCATGATTTGCGTTGCGCACATCAATGGTCAAAACGCCATACGTTCTAAGTTGAACAAATTCCTGGATACCACCACCAGTTACAATACGGTAAGGTGCCGTTAGTTCTCTTTCGTTTTCGCTGAAGTTCACGGCGGCAATTGTTCCGAACGTAAAGTTTGCTATATTCCCCGATAAGTTAATAAAACCAGAACCATGGCGAGCGGGGTTTGCCCCGCCAATGTTTGCGATTTCAACGGAAACATCTGTTACAAGACCGCGCCTATGGACATCTTGTTCAATAAATGTGGCTATTACGCCGAAGTAGACACTGGTTACCAATGCTGGCAAGTTTTGCACATTAATACCGACTTCGCTGAATCGAATATCGCGGATTGTACCAAACAATTGGTTGAACATACCGAACCTGGCTTGTTGGTCCAATACAACGTGGGTTTGGTCGGTCATTCTGAAACCTCGGATAGTGAACCTCATATCATTCACGACACCTACACCGCCAGCCGCGTTTACAGTAACAAAACCGCTGCCCCCCATGAGTATCCCGTCAAAGCCTTCAATCGGGCGTCCAAAGTTCACAGTGCTTAGGTCAATGTCGCTGACCAAACGATATCTGAAACCAGAACGTGTGTTTACACCTGTGAAATTTCTTCCGTGGAAAAGACCAGGTTGGCTTTGGTCCTCTTGATAGAAATGATACAAAAAGTCCTGCCTAGAAGCGATGTTGAAAACCCTTGTGTTGTCATAGACATTAATTGTGATTGCGCGGAAAGCACCAGATGAAACTCGGGGGCGACCAGTTACATCTCGGTCGTATTGAAAGACGCGTCGGTCGCCGTTTACGACACGGTCCATTGCATAGGACACAATCGATACATAGAAACCCTCGCCAAACGTTTGCGCAGTACCTGTACGTATAGTGCCTGTTTGGTCAATAGAAACAACATGTTCCATCATGAGGTAATTTGGGCTGTTTACATCCAGGTTTCTTCGGCTGACGGATACAGTATAATTTTGGCGCCCTGGCTGGGTGACCCGTTGCCATTGAATATTATTGTGATACCTTGTAACGGTTTCACCGCCTGCGGGCCAACTACCGTTAACTCCGTTAGTCGTCGCAGGTCCGCCTATAGAGGTAAATCCGCCGTCTACGTTCGGAGCGGCAACAATGAGGTCAAACCCAAGTGCACTATTATACACAGGGTTGAATTGATTTTGTGCAAACTCGTCCCCCACACCGCGTGCGCGCAAGTTCATTTCAGAGTTAATGCGCATGTCAAAAACTTCGTTCTCGAACTCGGAGGACGCAACGCTTGTATCAACTGCTGGGAACTGTATTTCTTGAACTTGGGGAGCACGAATAATGTCAACGTTAAATGAAATCGTGGTTGTTGCACTTGGGATATAGACAGTACGCTGTTGAAGCGTCCAACCGCCTGCCCCATCGTTTGCCATTGGGTTCCATTCCTCGACCATGACATTAACGGTTTGTGTAAACATGAAATTAATTCTGCCACTTGGGTGCGGTTCAGGAGGCAATGCTTGATTACCGCCTGGTCGACCTGTAAAGTGGTTTAACGCGTGAATTGTGTACTGTCTTTCGTTCATGCTCATGGTTCCGCGTTCCATGTTGAAATAATGCCAATCGGATTCCTCGTCAAAAAATCGCAGACCGTCTGGGCGATTTGGGTTTGATTCGCGCCACCACGTCGGACTTACCGCACCCAAGAGCCTATCATTATTTGCGTTCTCGATTATCAAATGTGTATTAACAAACCCACCAACAGTCGTAGTAGCGCGTGGCAAGGCATAGTGTAATTCAATATTTACCTCATGCAAACTTGATGGATTTCGGTTAAAAGCCCCAGATTCCGAGTGAAGTGTATCATGGGTTTTAAGGAGTGTTTGGTCTATGCCCTCTTGAAAGACCGCGGCGGTAAGTCGGTTGACAACCGTAACCGCGATACTGAATGGCTCGCGCAAATCACTAATCAATAGGTTTGGGTTTTCTGCCATAAGCCGAACCTGAACATTAAAAATTCCCTCGCCTTCCCAGAACTGGCCGACGCGAACACCAGGTATAAAAAACATACGTCCGTCCGCAACAGTTTGTACGTTTATTGGGAGCGCAATGTGTTGCCCGTCAACAATTCCAGATACTTGGCCGTTGTGTCTTGCGGGGATGGCTACACCATTTATGGAAACGATTTCCGTCCACATTTGAACCATAGTGGCACGCGAATGTACATTGAATCCATAAAGCCCGCCAAGTGCGACGACACTGTTTGCAAGACGCCATTCAAACCCTGCACGCTGAGAATGTTCGCGCAGAACAATATGGTTTGGGTTCATAAATTCTTCCAAACCTTGTCCATCGCCGTCATCAAAGAAGTCGTGACCGCCGTCGCTTGTAAACAAAGACATTGGTTCAACAGAATCAATCATAAATTGGGGTTGTACTTGGATTCTTGGGATTGACTTGCCGCTTGGGATATGGACAAGGTCAAAAAAGTAGTTGCCTTGCGAGTGACCGTTGACAAAGTGAGGCCTCCCCGCCGTGCCTTGGAGTGCATCATGCGCAATCCAAAAAGAGAAACTGAGCACAAACCTGCACTCTGGATTGTTTGGTGTACAAGCATGGGCGGTTACGCAATTGACCCAAGATTCAATTTCAAATATGTTTTCATGTAATGCGCGGTTATGCCACCTGATTTCAAAACCGTCAAGAAGTTCGCGTTCAAGCAAATGACCTTGGTGAGCAACAATATCGAGGTCAAAGCGGAACTCGCCCAACCTGCCGTTTGTGTCACCGCCTTCTGGGTTGATAATTGGAAACAATGAAGGTCTGATTACCGCCCCTGTTTCATTAACAAGGCGCATAGATTCGATTGTTCTGAAAAACGAAACATTTAACTTACCAATCGGGAAACGGCTTACTGTGGTTGGCCATGTTTCTTGGGCGACACTTTGAACAACAATAGATGCACTGCCAATTGTCAAGAGGCGTTCACCCCAACGACCTGCCGTGGTGCCGTCTACGCTGTCGTCACGCAATACGAAATAGAACACGCCGTTGTAAGGAACGCCTTCCCCATTTGCACCAAGGTGAAATTCCGTAAGTGGGAATCTGTTTCTGCCGTCTGGGGCCGCATACATAATGCTGAAAAAGTCCGTAAAAGGACGAGCCAAAAGTGCCACAATTTCTGGGTCAGGGCTTACATCAAGTGGGTCAAGACCCAAACAAAGTTCAAACTTGATATTTGCATTAAGTTGGTTTTGCACAGTATTGTTTTCAACAGGGTCATCATGACCTGCAAAGTTCAAACGGAACCTGGTTCTGTTATCTTCCGAGTTCTCGGCAAACAAAAATTGGAGGTCCTCCCCGCCGCAGAACCTTGTTCCACCGTCAACAGGGTTTTGGATGCCATTTACAAACAAAGGGTTGTCGTAACGGAACACGTTTCTGACTTCCGCATTCAAAAGAACTCTTGCTTGGACGTTTCTGTGTTCGGGCCTGTTAAGCCTGATAACGGTTGCGCCGTGACGAACAATAGGATATACAATCAACTCGGAAAATGATGGGTTTGTCTGACTGGTGATACCGTTGGCTTGGAGGCGGAAACTTTCTTGGGTTGCACCATCAAAGTTTGTAAGCATCCTAATCCTATCATTGTGATTAAAACGGAAACCATAGTTCTGACCAATACCATACGGTTGACCAGAAACAGCGTTTGTGGCTTGGATTCTGAAATCAACCCAGTTGCGGTGGCCTTTTAATGGGTCGTGACTGTTAAGCGTTAAGTCCGCGTACACATGGATGTCGCCAGGCCGCGGACCAGGTACAGTTGACAGACTGTTATCACGTGTATCAAAAAGGCGTATCGGCGCAAACGGGTCAACAACCCAAACACGAAACTCTATAGGCACCGCATTTGCTACGTTTGCAAGCCTTGCCGTTACATAGATATACTCTACGACAGTAGGCGTCGGAGATACGATAAGGCGGTTTCCTACTATGCGGAAATAACGCGGGTCGGCATCGCGCAAAGAATATTGAACCGTAAATTGGTTTGCAAATATGTTTGTGGCGTTATCTTGGGTTGCAAAAAAATCAAAATTCCCAGCATAAAAATCCATATAGGTTTCACCAGTAGTATGGATAGCCTTTGAAACAGCAAACGCTGCCCCAGGTTTTAGTGCCATACTCCGTGCAGGTACCAAAACCCGAACGTTTATGAATTCTTCGATATGCCCGCCCCCCGATAGGACGCGGATTTGTGTATCTCCCCCATTGACTGCGGTAATTCGTATCCAAGTTATGTTCGAATCACGGTTTATAATAGAAACTGTTGCAATATTGGTTGCCAGAGATTCGACGAAAACAATTTGCGATGCACCCGAGGGCATATTTCGCGCGGTTATTTGTACGTCGGCGGTGAATTGCCTGCCAGTTGTGCGCATAGCCTCGACATCCAAAGTAATACTTACATTTTGTCGGTTGAATTGTAATCTTGCACCCGAAAATGGGTCCGAATCAGGGCGTGTGAAAAAGACGACACTTGCGCCAATGACGGTAGCCGCAAGCACCAAGATAGCCAAAATCGTAGCAATCCGTTTCTTCATTCGTTCCCCAATAACTATACCTAGTGTATAGTCTGTTCAATTGTGGCACAATATACGCCACCTTGTCAAAGAAAATTATGCGGCAAAAAGTCGAGTAGGGTTGCACGGTTTTGTTTTTTTTGCATGGTTTGCACTTTTGCCGTAAAATCACTTCCAAGGCTTTTATTTCTTTTAATATTTTATTCAAACAATAAATAGTTCTTGGAGCGATTTTCGGGAAAAGATTGCAAACTTCAAAAAAACAAAACCGTGCAACCCTACTCGACTTTTTGCCGCGCCTAGAATGTTCCGCCGTTTATTGTGATGGTGCTCTGTGTCCTAAGATGTATTACTCGGCCGTCACCGCGACCCCTATCAATTCTGTGGAGATAGCATCCCGCGTCCACGTGGTAGTCCTCAAGCGTCCCCGACGGGTTTCCAGGACCACGGTGGTCCGAGTTAATACAGTTTTGTGGCTCTCCCGCCCCAGGTGTGATGTTGTCGATGATTGAACTTGCCCCCCTAAAATGGAACTGAGCACCAAGATTGTTCAACAAGGCTACCGTAATTCGACCAGCAGCGTTTGGCTCTCGCGCGCCTTCAACCATAATTCGGCTTGATTCTGTTGGTAACCAAACTGTGTCCATAAAACCAACATTCACGTTTGCGTTGCCAAGACTCGCGATAACCACATCCACAAGACCCCTTGTACCATGCAAATTTATATCACCGTCATGAGCACGAATAAGCGAAGACCCTGTTGCATAAGAACTGTTTGCAAACGTTATGTTCATACCGCCAAGGGTTTTATTGATATCTATGTCACCGTATACGCCGTGACCGTCTGCCCTACTGCCTAGGGTCAAGTTTCCGCTCCCCATACGTACGCGCGCAGCCACAGTTCTTGATGCCAAACGGTTGACTATGACCGTGCCACCATTTGTTGAAAGGTCAAGTCTATTCGCCCTATTGACATTGAAGTTTATGGTGCTTGCGCGAACAAAGATTCTTTCCCCCGAATTTGTTCCTGTTACCCTAAAGGTACCACTGGCAAGATTATCTTCACGACCAACATCAATGTTGCCACTTGCGTTTGCCACGGTAACAGCATGGTTGCCCTGAATGTTCATTGAAGTGACGTTGCCAAGTGTAATATTACGACTGTGCCCAATTATATTTGTGTGTCCGTCAATAGGTGACAAAAGATTTACGGACGCGTTAGGAGAATCAATATTAAGGTTGCCGACCTCGAGTCTAAACGGGTTTGGGTTCGACGCGGTCGGGGCAACAACACCAGGCAATTGAACATGACCCGTTCCATTCACAGTGAGGTTTTCTATGCGCATAAATTCCGCGTCTGGGTCGTGGCTAAAGGTCACGGGGCTGCCCCCTGTCCTTAGGATAAAATTATACGCAGGTAATGCGGCCTCGACTTCGGGGTCAGGGTCACGCATCAGATTTATGAACACACGCGCTGTTCGACGAACAGCACCGACGGGTTCGCGGACAACAATTCTTGTAAATGGAACACCTTGGGCGTCCAAAGATTCCATGAAATCAACTTGGGTTCTTGCCATAGAGTTAAACGCGATTCCATTTGCGTCCTCGAATACCTGAACGCGGGCTTCGTCCTCGAAACCAATCTTTCTTACACGGATAAAAATTTCTGCATTGGTTGATTCTATAATCATGTTGCGCTGGCGGAAGATGTGGTTGAACTCGTCCCCCACAAAGGTCATCCACCGATTGTTTACAAAAACACCATTAAGTCCCCATGGGCGAAAGTTAGGAATTGTGTACAAAAAAACCACAAACAAGCCCATCGCCACAAAGATGAACACCCCAATAAACACAAAAATGGTATCTGCGCGCGTTCGCATGTTTTTAATATAACACAAAGAGTTATTTTGAGCAACAAGTTTACAACTCTTCTATTTCCTTTTCGTTATATTTTTTTGCCCAGGCCGAGGACATATTTTGAACGAATCTAGGAAGGTCATTAACTTCTTTGTCGGTTATGTCATCCATATGGTGGTGGCGAAGTTTATCATCCCGTACTGTCGCCTTTGATGCGTCTTTTTTGTAATTAAGAAAAAATATCAAATCACTGTCAATATCTGGCAGAACCCGAACGGCGTCCGAAACTATTTTTGCGCTTGGTGATTCTTGTTTTGGCAAAGACTTGTTTTCTGATTCGATTAATGAACCAAGAAGTTCACTAAAAAACTGACTTGATTCCCCCTCACCAAAAAGTATTTCTTTGACATTCGACATGTATTTAAACTGGATTTCATATTTACTTATATCTTTTTCTGAAAAACCTGATATTAAATCCGCGATACGGGATTTACTTTCATCACGTATTGTAATTTGAATGTATGGGCAAACCTTATTAGCACGAAAGGCCGTCATGTTTTTCCCCTCGGGGTCTTGTTTATCAAGTTCCCTACGCTCTGCTTCTATGCGTTTATGGATTTCGTAATCCTCTATGCCTGAACAACTACCATGGGTTCCAATACCCCTCTCCCAAAGCCAAAGCAAAAGGGTTTTAAGTTCTTGCGACCCTTCTGAAAAAACGTTTGCACATCTTTCTTGATTCTTTTTGCTTAATTTCAAGACATCAACACCTCGGGGTAAATATCTGGAAAATTTATTATTGGTTTCTAGGTTTTTAACATATTTAAACTCAAAAATTTTATGTTTTAAGTTTGTAATTTGGGCATTAAAACAATCATCCAAATACCAAACCTCGAAAGCCTTGTGCTTTAGGTAATTAATAAACATAAAGTCAATATACACGTACTTATCGTTTACTTGCAAAGAATTCTTTCAATAAATTTGAACAATCTTTGTTTTCAAGACAAACACTTTGTGTCGTCCAATTAAGATTTGTGTCGGATTTGGCACCAAAGTAAACACCTTTA
The DNA here is from genome assembly GCA_009787915.1 of Bacillota bacterium. Classification (GTDB taxonomy): domain Bacteria; phylum Bacillota; class Clostridia; order Christensenellales; family UBA1242; genus WQSK01. Next base: position 11,987 of record WQSK01000003.1, on the reverse strand, counting down.
AGGCGCGAGTTAATAATCGCACCCATACACATTTGGCAAGGCTCCAATGTTACATACATTTCGCAATCATTAAGTCGCCAACTTTTAAGTTTTTTACAAGCACGGTCTATGCACAAAACCTCGGCATGATAGAGTGCGTTTTGTTTTCGTTCGCGAATATTGTGGGCTTTTGAAACAATCTTTCCATTGCGAACTATGACCGCGCCAATTGGGACTTCCCCTTTTTTCGCCGCTTTTTTGGCTTCGAGCATCGCAATATTCAAAAACTGTTCTTGTTCCTCTGTCAAAAGAACCCCCAAACAAGGGTCATCCCCGTTACTACTGTACCCAAAAATATGGTTCCCAGCAAAAGTGTCTTTTCCAAAGGTGCAAGTGGTGGGCGGTTTTTGTCCTCTTGGGCGGTTATATAGTACTTAATCCCCGCCATACCTCGGCTCATGTGCAGGGGTTTTTGTATTCCTGCCTGTTGGTTATCCCGAACAAAGTTTTCCTTCGCAAACATATGGATAATTCTTACAAGCAAAATATACAAACCTATAAACGCACCTAGGTAAACAAAGAATATCGTTCCTCCAAAGAACGTCGCGAACGAACGCAAAAAGTCCCCACCAAACCAACCGTATGTGGACGCGAATGATAGGTAGACACTTAGACCATTATTCATAAAGTGCATAATTACCGCAGGCCAAATAGAGCGCATAGCATAAACCGCAACTGCCATAAGCCAACCCAATATCATTGCGTAGAAAAACTGCACTATGTTTAGGTGCATTAAACCGAACAAAAGGCTCGACACTGTTATCGCGTTTATAATCCCAATTCTGTCACTTAAACCACGCATTAAAAACCCGCGGTGAGTAACTTCCTCGCAAAAGCCTGGCAATACGGCGACAATAAACATCATGACCATTAAACCGCCGACACCAGTGAACGCATTTGGCATTCCTCCGCCGCCGCCCGCCGCACCTCTATGGCCGAACGCGGATAGTACCCCATTGAACATGCTTGAAACAAAGATATTAAACAAAAACATTACAAGACCCAAGATGACCGAGTATATGATTACTTTGCCGCTTGGTTTGTTAAAGCCCCAAGAACGAAAAATGTCGCGAACCGAATCTTTCCCGTTGTTTACGTTTACTTGTGCCCCACTCACGAACTCGGCATATGACATTTGAGTTGGTTGTTTTTTACGCGAGAGCAATTTTGCCCCTATTATAGGAACAATTACCATTAACCCAACTTGTGCTATTAATGAAAAAACGATATCCGCAACGGCTGGGCTCATAAAATTAAAGAGTCCTGCGCTTGATAACATTCTAAGCGTTGTGAACCCGCCGAGTATCACAAGATATGTTGCACAAACAAATATAAAAGTTCTACTTTGTTGTTGCATGATACTCCTTTTTCAGAATCCCGAGTAACCCATAGATTATCGCCCCGCCCATAAGTGCCAACAAGATTGTTGTTACTATGGTTGTTGCGCCCCAAGTGTAACTCATGTAATCGGACCCCGCAATAAATGTATACGCGATAACGAAAAAGTTATTGATAAAATGTAGGAGCATTGGATACAAAAGATTTCCTGTTTTATAAAAAACAATTGCGTAAATAACACCCAAAATAAACTGATACACCAATTGCTCTGGTGATAGGTGAAACCCCGCAAACAATAGCGAACTTATAATAATCGCGGTGTAGATGTGTTTCTTTTGTTTACCCTCGCCCAACAGAGATTTATAAACGATACCTCGGAACAATAACTCCTCGATAACCGCGGGTAAAACCGCGAGCGCAAACACCGCGAACATAAACATCCCAAAGTTATCAATAGAGAGGTCAAGGGTATATTCCCCCGCACCCATGAGGCGGAAGATTTCAATGCTTGCAAATTGAACCATCATGAACGATGCGATACACATAAACGCAATGATTACAACGACCAACAGGTTTGTCACAGAGATACCGTTGGACTTTTGCGGTATTGGTTTAAGGTGAAAGTCGCTTAATAGAACCCTTGGTACATTTCGTTGTTTGCCAATGTTTTGGAACAAAAGAAACACACCCACGTAACCAATCAGGTAAACAACCACCGAGATTCCAAGAAACGCGGCAAAACTGTCGCCCACCACGTTGGCGAAAGCAACACGTAAAAACAACCCTGCACAGATGATTGCTATGAAACAAAATGATGCGCGACTCATACCCAAACAATATACCTTAATAAGGTTGAAAATTTCAACACATTAAGGTATCTTTATTAAATGTTAAAAATTATTACACTTGCTTCGGGTTCAAGCGGAAATGCAATTTATGTCGAATCCAGCACCACGCGCATCCTTATCGACTGCGGTCTTTCTTTGCCGAAACTTTTTAAAAGGTTTGAATCCGCAGGAATTAACCCCGATAAAATTGACGCAGTTTTAATTACACACGAGCACAGCGACCACGTAATAGGACTCGGGAAATTTATGGAGCGTTTTTCCACGAAACTTTATATCCACGAGGACACGACCGATATTTTTGCTTACATAGAACCAAACAAAGTCCGAACTTTTCAGGGTATTTTTTCAATCGGCGATATCGAGGTTGGTCACTTCCCCGTTCCGCACGACAGTATGTTTTGCTTTGGATATACGTTCAAAAAGGGTGATGCAAAAATGGCCCTCGCCACAGACATTGGGCGCATCACAGAGGAAATCATTGAACACATGTCGGGCTCGCAGGTTGTTATGATTGAATCTAATCACGACCTTGTGCGCTTGCAAAGCAACAAACGTTATCCGATGTTTTTAAAGCGGCGAATCACAAGCCAATATGGACACCTAAGTAACCCCGCCTGTGCCGAAGCCGTGTACGAGTTATTTAAAACAGGCACGACCCAAGTTATTTTGGGACACATAAGCCGTGAAAATAACTCTCCCGAACTTGCGTGCGATTGCGTTCGGGACTTTCTGACCGAGCGCGGTGTTACCCCCGACGTAGACATTGCGATTGCGGTTGCCCTGCAAGACGAGGTCAAACACTTTGGAATTTCACACTAGATATTGACTTTACATCCTCCAAAAGAATATAATTCCGCATGATTGGGGACACAAAAGATTTACAAAAACTCACGCTGCCAGAGTTGCGGAATCACGCAAGAAATTTGGGTATAGATAAACCTGCCGATTTTGACAGAGAGGCGATTATTCAAAAAATTGAAGAAATAAATAACTCTGTTACCAACGGCGGTATTGCATATTTTATACAAAGTTTTTGTCCCTCTGAAAACACAAAAGATAAAAACAAAACCCAGGTTCGAGGTAGTTCCAAATCCGCCAACTTGTTCGAGATAACGGGATATGCATTTATAAACCCTCGCGGAGAGGGGATTTTTATTACACCCACTATGCGGATTCTTCCTATATCGCAGCAAATTATTACAAAGCACAAACTTATGAACGGTGATTTTTTGGTTGCAAAAACCGATAATTTTATTATCCACAGTGTTGTTAAAAAAGAGGCGACCGTTTGCGAAACCGATAGGCTCCGACCACATCGTGAAACCATGTTGGGCAATCACAAAATTAAGTTCGGGCAAAGGATTTTGGTTTGTACAAGTAAACCGTTTGACTTTACCGAGTTTATAGCAAGCCACACCAAAGACCTCAAAAACACGACGACCATTGCCCTGCTCTTGGACAAGAAAAACGAGGACTCGGACTTTCTTGTGAGTAATGGCTGTGATCAGGTTTTTATTTCGGATGCAAGTCAACATATCAAGAGCAAAATTCTGGTTACAATTATGACGTTGTTTATTGCAAAACAACATGCGGTTAAAAACAAAGATGTCATACTGTTCGTCGACAATTGGAATTTGTTGTCACGGCTTTATCATACTGCACTTACAAAGAGCACAGAACTCTGCGAACCGCAGATGAGTATCTTTGCACAAAACGACCTTAAAAAGTTTTTCCTTGAAGCAACACAATCAAAACGCGGAGGTTCACTTACAATTGTGTCACACTTTCGTCGTCCTACAAACGATATGGAAAAGTTCATAATGGATGACTTTATTGATATGTGCGATGCCGTTATTGAACTATAAAATTGTTATCGCACGCGCATTTTTGCCCTGAGGCGCAAGAATATCACGGCAAGAACGGCAAGACCAACAAGCGCAAGAATCACGATGTAAATCATACCTGTGCTCATCCCCTCGGTGATTTCAAAACTGTTTTGCATAAGCATCGCTCCACGCGCATCGGTGAGCGTAACACGATAGTGACCAGCACGGGTCATTGTGCGTATTATGTCGTTGTCAAGTGCATCGTTCATAATCGGGAACTCGTCCTCGTTGTTTGGGTCAAGACGCATCCCATTGAAAATTCTGTATTGCCTGTACAAATTATTATTTAGATAAATGCGTATTGTCGCAGGTGATGATGGATTTGGAGGCGTAGGTGAAGCATTTATAATTTGATTCGGGTTGAATATTATTTGAACATTCCCGCGGTGACTTCCGCCGAAAGTTCGGTCAGAGCGCAAGAGGTTTTCAAGGTTCCCCGTAAAGACCGACAAGTTAATCGTGCGGAGTCGTATTAATTGTTGGCGAACCCCTGTTTGGTCTACCAAAAGTCTAATAGTATACATACCAGCACCGTTATATCTGTTGAGGCTCATAGAACTATTGTTTCCGTTTAGGACGGTCGATGAAACGTTAGTCATCCTTGGACCGAAAAATACTCCATCAATTGTTATGTTTGTCGCCCCCGCAAAGGTGAATGAACTTAATCGGTCATTGGTATTCACAAATTGAAAGTCGAATGTTTGTGTCAAAATCAATGGGTCACGGGCGCCTGGCAAGAAACCTGCGTTGTATTCTATAAGAACAGTGTATTGCCCTGTTTCATGATGATTTAACAAGTTCAGCGGCGGTGCGTCGTTGATGTTTGCCGCGCGATGCTCGCCGACCAAAGCCCCGTTACGATGAACACGGATGAATTGAATAAAGAAACTGGTCGCCGCACCGAATGCCGTAATACGAGGTGTGTTTATGTTAAGTTCGGTATCGGTGTACAGCATGCCGTTAATCGCCGCCTCGCCGTTTATCAAAAGTGGTACACACGTCAAATTGTAAAGCGTGAAGTAACGCTGGTGCCTGGTCGCATCCCCTGTTCCCCCCATGGCTTCTTGTCTAAATTCCCTTCTGTTTCCTGCCCAGTCAAGCATATGGAGATTTATAATCCCTGCATCGCGGTCCGTAATGCGGATATAGTCACCGAAGAAAATCCTTCCGCCGTATTCGCCGTTAAAGTAAAAGTCCATAAGGAACACATTTGTTGATTCCACAGAACCATCTGGACCCACAGGTGACGAGTTCGCCAAACGCACAGTTATATCGTTATCAATGTTACGGAAAATTCGGTAAACACCCGTAGTTGGGGTTGTCGGTGTGATTTGGTATCTGATGTCTGGCACGCTTGAGGTTTGTGCAACGATGAAATAGAACCTCGCACCCGTGTCCTCCGAAAACAAAAAGTACTTTTGCCAATCAATGTCGCTGCCGTTGCTTCCCGACTCTACGTGGACAAGCCTGCGCCTAATGTTCATCGACGGACGGAATTCAAGTTGCCCATCAGGGGTCACAGCACTTTTTAATGTCGGTTCTTCTATTTCTGTAAGCACACCGTTTTGGTACGAAAACTCTCCCGTATCAATCAAAAGACTGTGGTGAACAGAAACGTTCATCCAATAAACTGGGACAGGTCTGCGACGTGCAGACTCAACAATGTTCAACGGAATTCCGTGTTCATCAAGCATGACACGTCCGTCTGGGGTAATTCGTGTATCGTGTGTCATCATGTCATACATAACAGGGCTTCGTTCAAGGATACGCTCTCTTGCCAAGTCGCATGTAAACACAAGTCTATATGTCAGGTTGTCAACTTCTGCGATGTTAAAATGATAGACTCGGCGCGTCCCGATACTGCTCTCGATTTCAAGCACATATGCACCAACATATTCGACATTGAACTGTGTTTGGATACGCGGGACTTGGGTTACGCGCACATCCTCGACAGGAGCATCGTTTATAAACGTAATTGTCGTACGTGTGTGTCTGACAGTAAAATTGACAGTTGGAGGGGTTACGACATCCCTATTAATTAATAAATTAATGATGCTGTTTAGGTCGCCGAAATCAATAAATGATTCGTCCTCGGATACATATATTGGTTCAAGCACCGTGCCATTGAGGTTTCGGAAGGTAATCTCTGGCAACACGTGGTGGAAACGCCATGTGTAGGGGTTGGTTGCCCACTCGCCAGATGCGCGGAACCTGAACCTTACGGTCCATTCCGTCATATCGTTAAAGCCGACAGGTCGGATTGTTGCGGTACGCGAGAATGGTCGGATTCCAGGCGGAGGCTGTGGCACATAACCGCTGATTCGGTTGTACCAGGCTGGTTGTTCGTCTATGAGTACTCTTATACAAATGCCGTCAACATAGAGGTCCAACACGGCCGCATCCCATGTCATTGTTACACCGTCCGAGTGACCGACAAAATTTACCCCACCTTCCCAATGCGGTGCAGTCCCGTCGGCCGAATGCATATTTACATTGTGTTGGCCTCCACCTGGGTGGTGCTCTGTTGACGATAGGCGTCCGAAACTGTCAAAGACCTTAATCACGTAACTGATACCATTGTTGCCAAAACCAGGGAGGTCAACAAAGATATCGCCATCAAATGTAACACCCGTGAAGCCACCAGTTAGAGGGCCTTGAACCACGGTTCCCGCAACGTTTCCCCTGTTATCCGCAGGGATAGTTACAGGTGTTCCATAGTAACCCATTCCATTATCACGCACCCTGTACAAGAACAATGTAAACCTATTATTGGGCATCAGGTTGTTTAGATAAACCATATTTGAAATCGTAACACGGAGTGTATTGTGGTTTTCACCAAGTCTTGTAACCGAAAGATTTGCCACATCAATGTCTGGGGAAACGCCACCGAGTCTGTGCCTAAGTTCGCCGAACCCAGTCCTTAATGTAATGTTTACCATTCTTTCGCTGACACTTGCAGCAAACATTTGGTCTAGGAAACTTGCAAAGTCAAGACTTGTCTGGGTTTGGTGATTTGGGTCGGCCGAGAACCTATTGCGCACAAAAGAGCGCGGAACTGTTTGCAATGGGGTCGTAAAGTGCATCTCGAAGTTCGGGTTGTCGTTCCAGAACCCTGTTATGTTATCAACAACCAAATTTCGCGCAAACTTTTGTTCAATGTTCGCGTATGTCCTGCGTTGTGTTAGGCCTGTTGCAGGGTTAATAATTGGGATTCTATTAGAGCCAACTGTTTCAAAAAGCGGTTGGTTGCTTGCCCCTGCCAAAAGGTTGTGCTGCCTGATTGGCGGCACCCATTGTGTAGAAAGTCTTTCGTATGCCCCGTCTACGCCGCGCACACCGAGGTTATAAACATAGTTATCACCCATTAATCTAACAAAGAAATTCGTCACGTTACCAGCAATGTCGGTTTCGCGAATCTCGAAAAAGCGTACAAAGTCTGAATCGGTCGGGAAACCCACCAAGTGCGCAAACGACAATGGGTTTTCAGGGGTCGATTCGTCAACTGTTGTCACATATGGGATTTGTCGGAACATCGAGTGAATCCCAGAGGGCCTTAGGTCCGAGTTCACAGAACGGAATTGCAAGAAATGCGTGTCATTACTTGGGCGCATTACGCCGACCTCAGGAGCCAAAATAAACCTAAAGTCGTTTGTCAATGAAAATACGAAACCCGAACTGATTGCCGCGGGCATCGGAGGGTTCACGGTATAGAGTGCGTCTTGGTTTCTGATTCTTTGTAAATTATATATTGGCGGGTCGTTGTCAACAACAATGGTGTACCAGTTCGTGCCGTTTGTATCGGATGCCTCCGCCATTACGAATTGTGAAGTAACAATATTTGGAATAAACCGTGTCACATCATAAGACACCATCATGCCAGAACTCTCTGGCGTTATTTCGTTTGCCAGGTTGCGCGTTCTGTTCGCGCCAAGCCAGATACCTATCGAACCAAGTCCCGTGGCTGGATTAACTGGGGTTGGGTCGATTGGACTAAAGAAATTTTCTGGATTATTTACAAAAGTAAATTCAAGGGTGTTGTGCGGTCTAAGTTGCGTATCATGACGGTGAGAAAGATGACCATCGGGACCAAATTGCCAATCGTGGAATCTGTGTTCCTCGCCCTGATCCAGACGAACAGGGTGATTTACCCCGTCGCCAAGATACCAATACACTTGCATGTAACCCGAGCGCATATTAAGATTGACGGTTGATGCGTTTGTGTCCCCCGCCGCATCGAGGTCAACGTTGCTGCGGCTCATCGGACGCCATGCTATTCCGCGGCTTCCGTCACGGATTGTTATGCGCTGGAGCCCATTATGCTCGTGTGTTGTGAACTCAAAATTTGGGCGTCCAGTAAACGAATTCGGCCAAGCCCACTCTCCTGTTGCAATTTGACGCGCTGGGCCAACAACACCTGCGGTTGAATAATCTACGTGTAACTCCAGCGATGGGAAATTTGTGGTCCTAAAATGTGCACCATCGGGTCCAAGCCTGCCTGGGTCCCAAAGCAATTGGTAACCGTCAGTGGCAACAGATGTTCGTACGCTGAAAGGTCTTGTTATTGTGGCGTTTCCCGACGGACCGCGTGGCCAGCCTTGAAAGTTATGCAATGCCATGAGGGATGACTCGCCATATTTTGTACCATGATTTGGCAGGTTCATTACGGTGTTCATGTTTGTTTCAATTTCATCATTAAACACAAAGTGTGACCAATCCGCGGAAACATTTGGTTTGTCTGGAAACTCAAACAAGATATCACTGCGCCACTGGTCATTCGCCCCAAGTGGCATAACAGGGTTTCGGTCAACAATAAAGAAATAATTCCTTATTTGGTCGTTCCACGCGGTTGTTGCGCTTGGAACTCCGCCTGCTTGCCCGTCATTGCGGTGATAGGTCAAATCATAATACCTGGTAATTTTATACATGCCTGGTCGGGTCATGCCTGTTGTTTCGTCTGGGTTAAGATGAATAAACGGTGTGGTTGGTGCGCGGACTCCGTCAAAGCCATGTTGTATTTGGTATCTTTCTGTGTGTGCTGTACCGCCAAGGAGTACATTGCTCCTAGTTGCTTCGCGTGCAAACGGCCAGTTTGGGCTGTCTAAATCGTCCCAATTGAACGCATAAAAATTCATAACCAAGGCCTCGACAATGTAACGGCGGCCTTCATTACCGTTTTCGTCACGACCAAAGTTGTCTTGCGGGCGAACGCTGTCGCTAAGTGCTTCGTGGAACTGTAAAAAGACATTTCGTGCCGCCGCCATACCACCGCGAGGGTTTACAATGCGTGTGTCCTCGCCTGGTTCTCTGTTCGGGAGCATCATATTGTCTTGATAGATAATAACACGGCTACGGTCTCTGTTCATCCAAACATACCAATCACCTTCGTTGCCCAAAACATCGCGAGAACGCATAAAGAAAAATCCGTCGTCATAACGCGTTGGGTTATTTATTTGTACCGCGTTGTAATTTTCACCCCATAACACAGCATTTGTAATAGGTGTTGTCAGAGGGTCCGAAGTCAATGACGTAAGCGGTGTATAGGTATCGTGTTCTCCACGAACTTCGCGCGCATTTGCGGCGGTAGACATCGGAATCAAAATATGCTGCTCTCTGCCTGGGTTGATTGTTTGGCTTGCATCTGGGTTTGGGTTAAAGAAAGGTGTCCCACATGGGAATTGGCTGCGTCCGACACTTTCAAAAATTCGTGTGATGCGTTGGTCGGCTGATTCATCCATTGACCTGAATGCCGCTTCAAAGTTTTCGGCACGGATAATTTTTTCATCACCAAAGTAAACCCTTACACTTGGGGCACTGACAATATTTGGACCTGATGTAAAGTCAGGGTTTTGAACTTGGCGAAACCCAGGTGTCGAGTTATCAATCATGAAGGCAAACGGTGTCCTGTTTCTCATAACATCGACTGCTTCAACAATATACAACCCTGGTGTAGTTGGATTCCACTCTGGTCGACCTCGAAACGGTCCTATTCCTGTTGGGCTTAGTATAATCCATCTATCCCTTGTTTCGTATTGTCCAGTTCTTTCATTCCATATTTGTCTTGCGTGCGGGTTTGGTACGGTTACTGACTCGCCATTTATAATGGTAGTCGTAGTTGCACGCACCAAATATGTGTACAACTTTAAATGTGTATTTGTTTGACCTATACCATCACCGTCTGGGTCGACATGGATGTTTAGTTCTGTATTAGTATACAAACGGTCCCTGTATTCATATTCATTCGTATTCGGGTTATACCAGCGTACCTCCCCTGGGTGCCTGGTAACCGCACCATTTGCGGCAAAGAACGAATTGTCATTGGTAAATTCATGTATCCAAACATCCACTGTTGCAAACTGGCTTATATTCGGGTCGATACCAAAATTGTTCATTGTTTCCAATGACAAATATTGCAGATAATGGAAACTTTCTTTTGTATCCCAACAGATTGTAATCTCGTTGTTATTTGCAGGGTCGGGGTCGTGGCGCATAAGTCGGAAATCGTCTATATAATCAATACCAAGCGCGTAATCAATTGGGTCACGAAGCAATTGGTCAACAGTTTCCCCGCCCTGACGGAATTGGAGTCCGCGCAGGCTCTCGGTATCCACGACGACGGTAAAGTCAAAACGCGCAATCGGGTGCATACCGTTACCAAAGAAAACACGGAAGAAATAAAACCCGTTTCGGTCCCGTTGGCGCAACTCGTTGTCAAGCACGATTTCCATTTTACCGTCTTGCCGAACTCTTATTGGGCTTATAAATTTGTTTTCAATAGGTCTATCCTCTTGCAACAACCGAGAATCCCTAAACAACACGTGTTCAAGATAAATGATTGGCAATCTTTCGTGCGGGCCAAGACGTCCGTCAGGGGTGCCATAGTTGTGTAGAAAAACAATAAAGTTTTGGTCGTCAATGATAACACCGCTTTGAACCGCTTCGTTGAAACTGAACACAAAGCCTGTGCGGGTTAAAATTCTTGCATCCACAAAATCGTTGATTCGGAAATAAAAGACCTGAAAGAACCTATGCTGCCCAGCCGCACTCTCCCCGAGGCTTGGGTTTAAAACAAAGGCGGCTTCTTGGTGACCGTAACTGGCGATAACAAAGTACTCGCCCGCTTGGTCGAATGCCGTTGATACGTCTTGGCGATGTCCGACAGACCAGTTACCGCCTACGGGGCGTCTGAAAACAAAAAGGTCTGGTATAACATTACCAGTAATAAACACAGGGGGCATATTGGTTATCGCGGGTAAAATTCTGCGGTTATCCAAATCCCACAGGAAAGAATTAACATCCAACCCAACCCATGGTGCACCTATCGCAGGGGCTGTTATTGTTCCGTTTCTTAGACCCGTCAACAAATTTGTACGCAAAAATGTGTCGTGTGTTTGGACTTGGTAAATTTCTCTGATTGAAGGTTGGGATGGTCCGCCAGAGCGAAAATTTTCTACCCTGACAGAGTTTGTGATGTTTGCACTTACGTTAATTGGGATACTGGTCCCAGGTTGGAATGTGTGGTCACATGGGGCGTCAAACAATATCCTTCCGTCACCGCTGGCTTGTGCATCGTCGTCACCGTCGCGGAAAAAGTTATGGTACTCTGCTTGGAGTCCAAAAATACGGTACTCCAACTCTTTTGCGGAATAGAACCTTGCGACACGTGTTGCAGGGGTATCTGTAGGACTTGTGTTTGTCCATGTGCGCATTTGCATTGGGTAGTTCTCTGTTGCCGAACCAGGTGTTGGGGAAAAATCAATTGGCGCTCGGTTTGGGTTAGTAACTGCCATAATATCGCGAAGGACTGCCCCGTTCGTGTTTGCGATAATCCTTGATGTCATAGTAAACGAACCGATGCGGTCAAAGTCATACCTTATAT
>WQSK01000002.1 GCA_009787915.1 Bacillota bacterium | reverse complement strand
TTGTTCTTTTGCCTTTACCATGTTTCCACAAGCCACAAAATCGTCATAAGAGATAACCTCTGCCCTAATAAACCCGCGTTCAAAGTCCGTGTGGATTTTCCCCGCCGCCCCTGGGGCTTTTGTGCCTTTTTGGATTGTCCAAGCCCGAACCTCGGGGGTGCCCGCCGTAAAGTAACTGATTAACCCCACGGTTTCATATGCGGTGCGCGCCAAGACATCAAGACCGCTTTCCTTAATTCCGTACGCGTCCATCATTTCGCGCCGTTCCGCGTCGTCCGCTATGTTAGACAATTCTTCTTCAAGTTTCGCGCACAGAACTACGGATTTTTTGTTTTTCAAAAACGCTTTGAGATTTTCAGGAACACCCGTTTTTATATCCGCGGCTTCGTCGACGTTTACGCAAAAGATTACGGGCTTGTCCATTAATTTTGGCGCGCCTGCTTTGGCTTCGAGGTCGGCAAGCCCCAACTCGGTTTCAATCGTGTCAATATCGCGTGCGGGGTCAACAGAGCCGTCCACGTGGATAATGTCGCCTTTTGTAAACGCGCGCACGACGTGGACGATGGCGTCAACCTCGCGAATTTTTGCAAGGAACCGATTGCCCAACCCCTCGCCACTGGCCGCACCCTTTACAAGCCCCGCTATGTCCACGAATTCGATTGACGCGTGAATTGTACTTTTTGGTTTGTAATGTTCAGCCAAAAAATCAACACGCGAATCCGCGATTTTTGCGATGCCGATGTTGGGCTCGATTGTGGCAAACGGGTAGTTTGCCGCCAATGCACCTGCCCGCGTGATTGCGTTAAACAAAGTGCTCTTCCCCACGTTCGGGAGTCCTACGATTCCGATTTTCATGTTTTTATGATAACAGTGTTTTTCCATTTTCACAAGCCATTACCAGGTTATTTCTGGGTTAAATTTGGGTTTATTCTGGGTTTTTCTTGGGTTATTTCTGGGTTCTTGTGGGAACAAAACTGGCTTTCCTTTTTCCTGTGATACGACCTTGCGGTAATCGCGGATGGAGTTGCGGAGATACTTTGTTGCGTGCGGACAACCACGGTGAAAATCAAGCCAAATTTGGTTCATCTCCATAAGATCAAGACCTCTGTTCCGAAGGGCGTATTCCGCCAGTTTAAAATTCGTGGGGCGACCTCCACGTTTTCCATTCTCTCGTGAGATTTCGGCAAGTTGTTCTTTTGTCAATTTTTCCACAAAAGACTGTACCATAGGATTTTTATTTTAGTTTGCCTGACTGCCACTATTTGTGATAAAATAACAACATGAAAATCACGCATTTGGTTGTGGGACTTGGGAACCCCGAGGGCAAGTACTTTCAAACATGGCACAACATGGGGTTTTTGGCCGTGGATTTGTTGGCGGAAAAGCATGGGCTTGAATTTAAAAAGAAAGGTAATCAAATGACGTGTCAATTGGGTGGGACGATTGTGTTAAAGTCCCTCACGTATATGAACCTAAGCGGTCAGGCGGTTTTGGCGGTTGTTCGCAAGCACAAGATTGCACCCGAAAACATTGTGGTTGTGTATGACGACCTATATATAGAAAAGGGGCACATTAGGATATCTTTTGGGGGCTCGGGTGGCGGTCACAACGGGATTCGTAGTATTAACGACCTTTTGGGAACTAATCAATATATGAAGGTTCGTGTTGGGATAATGTCGGAAAAGCCTCCGACGTGTATTGCAAAATATGTTTTGACAAAAATACCAAAAGAAGAAAAGGAAACAATCACAGAGGCACTTAGTCAATCGGTTGAGGCTGTGCAAGATGTTTTGCGGGGTGTGCCTTTGGACAAATTGCAAAGCCAATATAATGTGAGGAACAAAAATGTTTAAAATCCCTCATGAAAATAATACTTCGGTTGTGATTGACGATATTTCTGTTGCGCCCGTGATTGCAGGTGCAATTGGGGTTCCGTTCGCGTATGTTGCAAGCCACCCCGAGAACATGGAGCATGCACGCACGGTGTTTGAAAACATGGGTTTGGAACTTGGAACCACCGTCACGGTGACAAGTGCGGATAATCTTGAAACACAGATACCAATCATCCCCCCGCCTGTTTTGTACAAGGGCAGTCAGAGGATTGCACTTAAAGACATGGTTGCGACCTTGACAGAGTTTGGTTACCAAAAAGTTGTACGAATTGAACACGAGGGCGAATGGCAACTTAGGGGTGATATATTGGACGTGTTTTCTGACGGTATTTTGTTTCGCATAATGTTTTTGGGTGACGAAATAGAACAAATAAAAACCATTGACCCAGGTGGGTTTACAACAATTGACACGTTAAAGTCTTGTACAATTGCCCCTATCCCCGACCGATACATAGCCACAGAACATACCAGCGTTTTGGAGAGCCTAAAACATAGGTACCCTATAATTGTTTTGGAACAAGAAACAAAGTTGGCAATCTGGGTTAATTTGAAAGAACCATTTGAGCCTGTGGTGTCACTTAAAATCCGTACCGCGCCTGTTGCAAATTATTTCTCGGCGATATCGGTGCTGGTACCCGAGTTGGTTTGGAACATAAAGTCACGAAACAAAACCGTTGTTTGCTATGTGGGAAAATCAAAAGCGTTAGAGCGGTACCTTGAACAAAAAGCAATCACTTATAAAATCACGACATATGACAACATTCATCATGGCGCAATCAATATAGTGCAAAAACCATTGGGGGCTTCGTTCGAATTGGTTGACCAAGGGATTGTGGTTTATTCTATTGGCACCGCCCCACCGCAACCACAGACAATTCACAATGAAAACTGTGCGACCACCGAGGGGTTGGATTATTGCGATTGTGAATTCGAGATTCCGCAGGAGGGGTCTTTGGTCATACATCAAAAACATGGACTTGGAAGATACATTGGAAAGAAACGCATGGAATTTGGGTCTGAGAAAAAAGAGTACTTAATCCTGCAATATGACGGTGGGACGTTTGTTTATGTCCCGACCGACCAATTGGGGCTTTTGTATAACTATATTGGCTCGCCAAGGCGATTGGATAGGATTTAATTATTTATTTCAATTCCGAACGTGAATTTACTGTCCATTTCGCCATAGGCAAAAGCAAGGTTGCCGTCGACAATTTTGCCGAATCCATAAAAAGTATCTTTGCCGTCAACTGACCAAGCAAGGTGATATTTATCATTGTCTTTTGTTATCAACAAGGTTGATTGCATGTCTTTGTACTCGCCAACAAAATCGTTTTTAACGTGACCGTGGCAAATTAGGATGCCACGATGTATGTCGTTATTTTTGTTGCTTGAAATACGCACCAAACACGAACGGGAATCGGCAGGGATAGGCGACAAAACACCAACACCTACAAGCCGACCACTTTTATTGTCAAACTCTGTTTTTGTTTCCTTGTACTCCGAAAAGACAATGTGCTTTCCAAAATTCATGCTCATTACTGACATGCTAGATTTTAACACCAATGATTTATAATTCCAAGCCAAATTGCTTTTGAATTTGGGAACGTGTTCGTTTCGGTGCGGTCTCCCCACCAAGACTGTTGTTCATATTTCTTTCGGTTTCTTTGTCGTCCAAAACCGCCTGACCTCTTGCAATAGATTTAATCTGCCCAGTCAGCCCCATGCGCAATTCTTGTGGCATAAAGCGTGGTGGCATAAAGCCTGGGATGTTTTCCGCAACCGCATTATGCACGATAATGATTGCCTCGTCTATGTTGTCCCTTGGGAATAACGCCCCTGGGACAAGTGCGCCAGCAGTTTCAAACAGAGCGTCAATATCATTTTGTTCGAAATCACGCTTTTCAATGTTGTTCACAAAAACCAAAGAGTGCAGAATTTGTACAGTTTTCATCTCTGGCGTTGTTTCAAGTTTCAGGCGTTCTTCATCGCTGAGTTTTTCCAACTCTTTATTTGTTTTGCCAAGCAAAGTCAAAGACAGTACCTCGCCGAGTGCGATTGATGCGTCCTCGAGGTTTGTGCTGTTAGCAACTGTGTCTTGTTTATCAATCAGTTGGACAAGGACTGCGATTTCTGCACGCACTATTTCGGCAGTTTCAAAGTCCGCAACACTTTGGTCACGTTTGAAATCCACAAAAGATTGAAGTTGGTCACGAATCTCTTTTGCTTCGGCACGGATTGCCTCCAGTTGTTCATCATAGCGTTCTTGCAGTCTGTCTGGTTTTGGTTCTTCGGTGCCAGGGTCGCAGTCTTTGTCGCGGTCGGGCATGATTTGTTTTGGTACTGCGCATCCGACTAAGGTTGCTGAGAGTAGTGCGATTCCAATTCCTTTGGTCGCGTGTTTCCTGATTCTTTCAAAAATATTTTTATCCATAAAAACAGTCTACCCCCCCCCAGAAATTGTCAACTGTTTTTAAGTTATCCACAAAAAGATTTTTATCTTACCCACGTGACTTTTGATTCTTCGTACTTGCCGCGGCTGCCGAAGTTCTCGGCGGGAACACCTACCGCAATTGCGCAGAACGGTATTTTGTTTTTAGGCAGACCAAAAATTTTGCGAATTTCGGTCATGTAATTTTCAACTGGGTGTAGACCACACCAACAGGTGCCTAGGTTTAACTCGGCGGCCTGTAACAAAATGTTTTGGGTCGTTGCCCCACAATCATGTTGCCACATACCCTCGCCAGGCAAACCCTTTTGCGTGTCAGGGAGTGCAACAACAATGATTGCAAGGCTCGCGGTTTTAAGCATTTTTGCAAAGTTATGAAAGTCGGCAATTTTATCAAGTATCGCGCGGTCACGAACAACGATAAACTCCCACGGTCGGGTGTTGCACGCGCTTGGTGCCAACATTGCGGCCTCTAACAACTCTTTTACCTGTTCGTCGGTTACAACACCGTTTGGGTCGTATTTCCTTATGCTCCTGCGTTTTTTGATTGCGTCCAAAATCATTTTTTATCTCCTTTAAATCCTACTTCCGAGAATCTTATTTTTTTGTCATAGTTTTTCAACGCTTCTACGACTGAAAGCGGCCACAAGTTTTTTGGCAATTTGTTCATCGGAAACCATTCCAAGGCTTCGACTTTCCCTTGTTCACATATTGTTGGGGTTCCTGTGTATTTGTCGACAAAGTAATAAAGCGCTATGTACGTGGTCGTGGTGCCGTCTTGGGAATAAACACAAGTTGTAAAAACCGCGTCTTTTTCATCGAAAGAAATACCAAGTTCTTCCATAGCCTCGCGCTTGGCACACATGGTGAGGGATTCGGTTTCATTCTCTACGTGACCAGAGGCGGTTGCGTCGTACTTTCCGTGACCTACTTCATAGGCACTCTCCTTGCCTCTTTTCTGCAACAAAACCTCGGTGTCCAAACCAACGTTTCTTAAAACAAATACACCTGCTGCGGCTTTGGGTCTGTACGCCATATCGTTACCGCCCACAACATTGCTTGTATTTTTTGCCACTTTTGCATGGGCAAGGTTCGTTGCGCCCGATGTCTTTTTTGAACTGGTGGACTTGGGTTTTTTGTACGTTCGACGCCACGGGTCCAAGTTGGTTATGCACAACAGGCCCTGCTGTCGGTGCCGAGTGGTGCTTGCGTGTTGCGCCAAATGGGCTCTCGGTTTGACGAGGTCGGGCTTGTTCAATTGTGACGTTGATTTTAAACAGATACAAAACCGCGGTTTCGTTAATAGATTCAACCATACGGTTGTACATATCTATGGATTCGGCGAGGTATTCGTTAATCGGGTTGCGTTGACCATAACCTCTTAAACCTATACCATTTCTTAGATGCACCATTGCATCGATGTGGTCCATCCATCTTGTGTCGATTGCTTCGAGCAAAATTTTTCTCTCAAGAACCGAAAAGTCCAAGCCTGCTTGTTTTAACTTTTCATATTTTTCGATGTACCCGTTCATCGCGGCCTCGGTGACCATTTCGCAAATATCTTCAAAGTCCGCGCCCTCGGTGTTTTCTTTGTCAAGGTAATCGACTTTTTCACCAAATAATCTTGCCCCTAAAACCTCGTTTGCACGGGCTAGGTCCCACTCGGAATAATTCGCCGACACATCGATTGCTTGGGCAACAATTTTTGCGATAACCTCGGGGAACATTGCAAGAATCTGTTTGTGGACATCTTCGCCGTCAAGGATTCGGTTTCTTTGTTCATAGATACGTTCGCGCTGGCCGTTCATGACGTTGTCGTATTCAAACGTTTGACGGCGATGGTCAAAGTAATAACCCTCGACACGTTTTTGGACGCGCTCGAACAATCTGGTTAGCATTCTACTTTGAATATCGTCCATTCTGAAAAACCGAAGAGAACCCCCAACAACGTCTTTACCAAAACGTTTCATGATTTCGTCTTCACAACTCATATAAAAGATAGTGGACCCAGGGTCACCTTGCCGTCCTGCACGACCGCGCAATTGGTTATCAATACGTCGGCTGTCGTGACGCTCGGTTCCTATGATATGCAAACCACCAAGTTCAACAACCTGTTCTTTTTCCGCCTCGGTTTGTTCTTTGTATTTCGCAAGAAGTTCTTTATAATACGTGCGCAGTTTTTGCACCTCTTTATCATCGGTGTCATAGAAACTGGTTGCATTATAAATTTGTTCTTCGTCATAGTTTTCTTTTCTTAGGTGCTGGGTCGCCATATAGTCTGGGTTTCCCCCCAACAAAATGTCGGTACCACGACCTGCCATGTTTGTGGCAATTGTGACTTGTCCAAGGCGACCTGCTTGGGCAACAATATCGGCCTCGCGCTCGTGGTTTTTTGCGTTCAAAACATCGTGAGGAATCTTTTTGGTTTTAAGCAACTTGGAAACTTCTTCGGACTTCTCGATTGTAGTCGTACCTATAAGAACAGGTTGTTTCCTCTGGTATCTGAATTCAACATCCTCTAAGATAGCCTGCATCTTTCTTTCAAGTTTTGTGAAAACAACATCTGGGGCGTCCTCGCGGATGACTTCTTTGTTCGTTGGGATTTGAACAACGTCAACACCATAGATTTTTTGAAATTCCATTTCCTCGGTTTTTGCCGTACCCGTCATGCCCGATAGTTTCGCATATAATTTAAACAAGTTCTGTATTGTAATTGTCGCAACGGTTTTGTCCTCGTTACGAATAGGCACGCCCTCTTTTGCCTCGATTGCTTGGTGCAGTCCATTACCAAAACGTCGCCCCACCATTTGACGCCCAGTGTTTTGGTCGATTATGATGACTTCGCGGTCTTTGTTTATAATGTATTCTTCGTCTTGGTGATACAAAAGATGTGCTTTCAAGGCATTATCAATAAAGTGGTTCAATTCCATGTTTTCGGCACTTGAGATATTTTCCGTACCAAAAGCACGTTCGGCTTTGTCAATACCCAAATCGGTCAAACGAACCGCACGTTCTTTGAGGTCAACCTCAAAATCGTTTTCACCAAGGGTTCTTACAAACTTGTCACAGTTTTTATAGTGCGAACTGTTATCCTCGGTGCGACTTGACATGATAAGCGGGGTTCGTGATTCGTCAATCAAGATACTGTCCGCCTCGTCGACTATTGCCATATAGTTTCCGCGAAGAACACGGTCATCCGCCCTAAGCGCAACATTGTCCCTAAGGTAATCAAACCCAAGTTCCGAACTTGTTACATATGTAATGTCGCAATCGTAGGCGATTTTTTTCTGTTCGGGCTTGTCATGGGCGCGGGCATAACCAACGGTGAGCCCCAAAAACCTGTGAACCTTACCCATCCATTCTTGGTTACGTTTTGCGAGATATTCGTTGGCCTCGACGACGTGAACACCTTTTCCCTTAAGCGCGTTCAAATAACACGGAAAGATACTTGTAAGAGTTTTTCCCTCACCCGTTTTCATCTCGGCGATACGACCTTGGTGAAGTGCCAATCCCCCAAGAATCTGGACATAATATGGTCGTTGGTTCAAAACACGGGCTGCAGCTTCACGCACCGTGGCAAAAGCCATTGGCAAAACGGTTTCGATGCTCTCGCCCGTTTCAATTCTGCGCTTGAATTCCTGTGTGAGGTTTTTTAACTCCTCGTCCGTTTTTTCCTTGAATTCGTCCTCCAAGAGCATTACGCGCTCGGCGATTTTTTGAAGTCTTCGTACGTGACGCGTGTTATCTGATTGAAAAAGTCCCATACCCAAACATGACATAGTTTTTTATGGTTGTCAATTGCTGACCATTTTGTAAATGTCGCCGAACTTTATTTTCCCGTCCAAAAAATCTTGTACGGCTTTGTCGTTTGCGGCGTTTAGTCGTGCAGGTGCGTCACCGCCCTGTTTCCCCGCTTTAATTGCCAAAGCCAAACATGGGAACTTTTTAAAATCTGGCTTTTCAAAATCCAAGCGTGCAATGTCGGTTATATTAAAAGAATTCGACTTTATACCCTGTACACGCTCGGGATAGGTCAGCGCGTATTGAATCGGAATGTGCATGCTTGGGACACCAAGTTGTGCGATTACAGAACCGTCAACAAATTCCACCATAGAATGGACAATACTTTGAGGGTGAATGACGACCTCGATATTTTCGTATGGAACACCAAAAAGGTGGTGCGCCTCGATTACTTCAAAGCCCTTGTTCATCATGGTCGCGGAGTCAACCGATATCTTTTTACCCATAATCCAACGCGGATGTGCAAGGGCATGCTCTGCCGTCGCGTTGTCCATAACCTTTTTGTCGGTACGCAAAAATGGTCCGCCGCTGGCCGTCAGAATTAACTTGGAAATATTTTCTGCACGTCCGTTTTGCAAACACTGGTGAATTGCACTGTGTTCGCTGTCCACGGGGATGATGTTTACTTTGTGTTCACGCGCCTTTTTCATTATGATTTCGCCCGCGATAACAAGGACTTCTTTATTCGCAAGCGCAATATCAATCCCGTTTTCGATTGCTAACAATAATGGTTCAAGCGCCGACACGCCTGATGAAGCAAACAAAATCATGTCATTATCACGGTCGTTTGCGATTTTAAAAAGTTCCCCCTCCCCAACGCACGTATAACGGGGTTTAAATTTTTTCGCTTGTTGTTTCAAAAGTTTTACATTGCTTCCACACGCGAGTGCAATAATCTCGAAATGGTCTTTGAGAGCGGCGATGACCTGCAAGGCTTGTTTGCCAACCGAACCTGTAGAGCCAATAATGCTGATACGCTTCATTGTGGGTTTATTCTTCCTCGGCATGGCGCAATTTTTCCGATATCCAAACCCAGCCAAGAATGAAAGCAAGGTTCATAGTTGCGAATATTATAACGGCGATGATGTGTTGCAGTAAATCAAAGAATCCATATGCCAAGACATATGGTACAGGGTCATGTCCGAACACCGTAACCGATGCTATAATCGCGGTAGATATACACAATGTCAAAAGTACCGATATACATACGTAACAAGTCGCTCGCAACGCCAAAGAGCGACGGATATAATATACGGTGAGAAACCCAACCGTGATAAGTGCCATAACCGCAACCGCAATTCCCCAACCCCCGAGCATAAAAAAGTACGGGCGAAGATATTCGGGTTGTAATGACGCAATAAAAAGATAGTAACTTGAGTCCGCAATCAATGGTGCCAAAAACACGGCAAAAACAACAACAAGCGGGGTTGCCATTGCGCCGACTTCCATGACGCGTTTTACGTTAGCATATGTTGTTTTCTTTTTTGGTTTGTTTTCCATTACTTGCCCGCCTCCGCGATGATAAAGTTAATAATCCGTCCAGGAATATAGATAACCTTACTTGGATTTTTGCCATTTGTAAAGTCTTTACACAATTTGGTCACTGTGTCTTGTGTGGCTTCCGAGGGAACAACGATACGGCCTACAATCTTGCTGTTGATTTGTACCGCGATTTCTACCGTGGACTTGACAAGGTACTTTTCATTCGCAACTGGAAACGATTGGTTAAACACAGATGGTTTTTCACAAAGCATTTGCCAGAACTCCTCGGCAATATGCGGGATCATAGGCGCGATTAACAACACGAGCGTCCTTGTCGCAAAGTTCACAACACAAGGGGTTGCATCGGTTTTTTTTGAATAATCAGAAATCGCGTTTAAAAGTTCCATACAACGGGCAACTGCGGTGTTAAAAGAAAAGTTTTCCAAATCGTGGCGAACCGATTTAATCGCGTTGTGCTCGACATATAAAAGGTCTTTGTCCTTGTCGGAAATTTTGCCTGGGAGATTCTTAGGAAGTGACAAAATCAACCTCTCTATACGGTCAATAAATTTGACAACGGATTGAAGTGTTTTTTCATCCCACGGACCACCATCGGTAAAGTTAAAACCAAACTGCATATACAAACGAAGGATGTCGCTCCCATATTTTTGTGTATAGTTTTCAGGTGCGATTACGTTGCCTTTTGATTTCGACATCTTTTGTCCATCGGGTCCCAAAACCATACCTTGATGAATCAGTTTTTTGAACGGCTCGGGGTTTTTAACAAAACCTTTTTCGTACAAAAACCTGTGGATAAAGCGCGCATACAAAAGGTGTCCGCAGCTGTGCTCGGCACCGCCTACATAGGTGTCAACCGCCATACCATTTTTTTCAAACGGCACATCGGCACGGTCATTGTATTGATAACGGAGGTGGTACCAACTGCTACACACAAATGTATCCATAGTATCACATTCGCGTGTCGCCGCTTTTCCACAAATCGAGCATTTTGTATTAATAAATTCGGGCACAGATGCAAGAGGAGCCGAACCTTTTGGTTTAAAGTCCTTTATGTAAGGTAGTTCAATGGGCAGGTCTTTTTCAGGAACAGGTACAGTACCGTGTACATCGCAATAAATAATCGGGATTGGTGTTCCCCAATATCGTTGGCGACCAATACCCCAATCACGCAGGCGATATGTTGTGGTTTTCTTGCCGACGGGTTTTTTATAAAAATCGCCCTCGATAATCTTGATTTTAAATGCGGTTGCAAATTCATGGTCACGCTCGTCATGCGCGGGAACGCCCATAACCGCACCTGTTCCATGTCCATACAGAACATAGTCCGCAACCCACACAGGAACGTCGTCACCTGTCACAGGGTTTTTAACAAAAGAACCTGTGAAAACACCTGTCTTTGTTTTCTCGACACATTGGCGGTCGACTTCGGATTTTGACATTGCGGTTTTTATATATTTGTCACATGCGGTTTTGTTTTCTTTGGTGATGTATTTTTGGACGTCGGGATGTTCTGGCGCGATAACAACGAATGTAACCATGGTAATCGTATCTGGTCTTGTGGTAAACACTTGGAAACCATCCGAAACGGTTGATTTAAAAGTGACGAGTTCGCCCGTACTCTTCCCTATCCAGTTTTTTTGCATTGCCTTTGTTTTTGAAGGCCAATCAAGGGTGTCCAAACCAACCAATAGTTTTTCAGAATAATCAGTGATTCGGATAAACCATTGTTTCATGTTACGGCGCTCTATAACTGTGTCACAGCGTTCGCAACTATTGTTTCCCAAAACCTGTTCGTTTGCCAAAACCGTTTTGCATTTATCGCACCAATTGACTGGGGCTTCTTTTTGATATGCAAGCCCGTGCTTTAATAGTTGCAAAAACAACCATTGGTTCCACTTGTAATAATCAGGAAAACAAGTTGTAAGAATGTTGGCTTTCCCAGTGTTCCAGTGATACATACCACCGAGTTCTTCAAACTGACGGCGCATAATCTCCATGTTTTTTATGGTGTTATCGCGCGGATGTGTGCCTGTTTTAAGTGCATGGTTTTCGGCAGGCAAACCAAACGCATCAAAGCCCATAGGGTGAAACACATCGTGTCCACACATACGCATGAACCTTGCGTGCGTGTCAGGCAAAGAATACATATAGAAATGCCCTATGTGCAGGGTTGAACCGCTTGGGTACGGAAACATCTCGAGTAAAAAATATGGTTTTTTGCCCAAACCATTGTATTTATTGACGTCGTTGTCGCGCCAATACTGTTGCCATTTTTTGTGTATTGTTGGAAAATCCATGAACATAAAATAGCACAAACTATATCATACGTCTAGTTTTTCTGTTAATAGTTATTTCGCTTATCTCAATTTGTTTTGGTAAACCAACAAGATACAAAAGTATCTCGGCAATGTCGCTTGGGGTCATCCAGTTTTGTGGGTCTTGCATCACGTTGCCATAATCTTTCTCGTGCATTTTTGATTGAAAACCACCCAGGTGGACGTGAATCATTCGGCTCTTTGTTTCTTTAAGTTCTTTCGCAATGTTGTAACTTCCCCCGCGAAGCCCATACTTGCTTGATACATACGCAAGTTGCCCTTCCATACCAGGATGTGCATGTTGGCTATGTGTAGTTCCGACGTTTATGATATCTGCTTGGTTTTTTACTATCAGGTCAAAAAGTTTAGACACCAAAAATAATGGTGCTATTGTATTTATTTTAAAAGTCTTTTCAAGTTTAGAAAAATCCAGTTTGTTTATTTCCGAATGTCCAACAATCGCGGCGTTATTTACAAGAACCGAAAAGTCTGAATACTTGGTTTTGATAATTTCTATGGTTTTTAAAAGGTCGTCTTCGTTTGACAAGTCACAAGATATATTCTCAACACCTTTTATGGTACAAGGCGTTCGGCTTATGTTAATAACCCCAAACTTGTTTTTAATGCACAATTGTGCGAGTGCTTTCCCAAGTCCGTCACTTGCACCTGTGATGATAATTGTTTTTGACATAGCAATATTATATATGATACTTTTTAATATGGCAAGAAAACGGGGTTTTGTATCACAAGAATACAGTGCCGAGCACCACGGGCGTGATTTAAAAGAGGGCACCCGTCGGGGGCGAATTTTAACCATAGTTGCCTCCAGCATTTTTGGGGTTTCCGCCCTTGTTGGTGTTGGACTTGTCACGTTTACAATAATTTTCTTTTTGGCGGCCGTTACAGGACAAAGCATGATGATGTCGCTTAACGCAAGCGGGGCAAACACAGATTCCGTTTTGGTAAACCGTTTTCGTTCTCCAGAGCGCGGTGACATTATTGTTGTGAGGCACACACTTACAACAGGGGAAACGGTCTTGCACATAAAAAGACTCGTTGCCATAGATGGCGAGTGGGTTCATTTTGAACGATGTCTTTATGAAGGTCGTTTCATTATTACCGTTGACGGTGTAGAACACGATAACAACCACCCTGGCTTTACATACCTTTTTGGAAACAACGTGCATCATAACTCGACACATTATTTTAATGACTTTTGGACTTATCAGCAAACAGGGATACCGCCATTTAGTTTCTCTGTGACATACCGATTCCGCGATATTCACAATAACCCTGGGTTCAATCGCACAACGGAGGATGGTGAATACTTTCGCCGTTGGAATTACGAGCGCGAACGCTTTGAGATGTACATACCACAGGGCTATATGTTTTATTTGGGCGACCACAGAGGAGGCAGAGGTACAGCAGCAGAACTCTCACAAATGAGTATCGACAGCGCGTACTTTGGTCCACAGCCAACATCTATTTTATCAGGTGTTGTCCAAGAAAAAATACCAAACCAAACCGCGACGAATTGGTTTTTTGATACACTTTGGCATTATATTTCGTTTAGGTGGCTTTGGGGGAGATAAGGATACATATATATGAAAGATATGATACATGCATTTTTTTATAACATGGGAAGAATGTTTAAGAGCCCAAAGTTTTATAAACTCCTTGGTGCGATTGCCGTGATTGCGGGGATAAGCGTCGGCGGGTTTTTCCTGTTTGATGCACTGGGGCTTATGAACCCCGAGGCTATGGAAGAAACCCTCTCTGGGTTTGGGTTCTGGCTCTATGTGGTTTACATTGTTTTGTTCATAGTACAGGCGGTGTTCCTAAGTTTTATCCCAGGAAACACAACACTGTTCATAACCGCAGGGTTTTTATTGTTTGGCGGGAACTTTTGGATTACTTTGGCGGTTGGGTCTATCTCGGTTATACTCGCATCTATTGCCCTTTATATGGTAGGTCGGTTTGGCGGACGTAATTTGATGTTTTGGCTTTTTGGAAAAGAAAATATTGAACGACGTCTTGATTGGGTTGGTACAAAAGGTACAAACGCCGTACCTTGGTTGTTCCTTATCCCATTTATGCCAACAGATTTGATTTGCCTTATTTGCGGTGCGTCAAAGATGCGGTTTTGGCAATTCATGCTTATCGTAATGGTGTTCCGCCCATTCGAGGTGTTGCTCCTTATCGCATACAACTTCCTTATACCTATGATACTTGACCACGCAACAATCTTTGAACTTATATTGCTGGTGAACGTTATGGTTATTAACTTGGTATTGTTGGTGCTTTACCACAAAACGTTGCTTAAGTTCTTTAGAAAATACACATCGCCTATCAGAGATGTGTTCCGTATGCCAGAACAACAAAGCCCAACCAAAGCGGTCGGGCCATGTTGTGCAAATGCAGAGGTTCAAACGGATGATGTGACCCGTGTGAAAAAATCAAAACCTTCCGACAATTAACGGCAAGGGTTTCTGTTACCTTCCCAAGCGTGGGAAAGGCTTCTTACAATTTTGCGGACTTCGTCCATACCGTATTGGTCGGCAAGCCAACAAAGTTGCATTTCAAACATTTTGCGGAAATGCTCTGTGTGGTTGTTGCCGTGGCATGGGCGGTTTGGGACTTCCCCGATTGGCGGAACAGGTGTTACAGGTGGGTGTGTTGGGTGAGTGCATTCTGAAACAACAAGTTGTGAACCGATTTCAAGGTTATAGACCTCGACACCTGGGTTTAGTTCAAGTAATTTTTCAACGGTTGTGTTATAGCGGATTGCAAGGCTCCAAAGTGTATCTCCCGCGACTATCGTATGTGTGATTGGTGTGCAGTTATTATTTAACATAAGTCAGAATACGCAGGTTGTTCTAAAAGTGTGCGAAAACATATAGACTTTAAAGCCCCTTTGCAATAATATAGATAGTAGATGAAAAAACTTTGTGTAATTTCAATTGTGTTGTTCGTGGCGGTCTTTGCCACGGGTTGTTCAAGACAACCCCAACACGACATGATTCACTTCCCCGATAACTGGGATGTAATTTTGTTAATGAGGTATTCTTTGGCAAGCGAAACCGTGCCTGCCGATGCGCTTGATGCCCTAGACACAACTATCACCGAGATGATTGGCGATTACGATATGTACGCCTATGTATCGGCAAGCCAGGGAATTTTGCAAGTCGAGTTGTACTTTAACAGTTTCACCGCATTTTTTGATTGGAACAAAGTTCCCGAAATCGAACGCCCAGTTGGCGTGAACCGCACCATTACCGAGAGTGCATTTTTTGTTGACAGAGAACTCAGTTTTGAAAACCCGTGGGTACTACTTGAAAGACTTGATGAGGAACATGACACACGTGCGCGTATAAACGCAATTGAAGCCCGTGCGCGGGAGTTATTCACATTTGCTTCTGCGAATTACAAACAGTACTTTTTTGTGTTTGAATCAACAACACGCCGTTCAAGTGTTCCCTCTGCATATCGCCATGACAACCTGATTGTTTTCCACAGTTATTTTTTTCGCGGAAACACAATTGGGTACGACACGGCTCCTCCTTACATAGTCATAATCGACAGGTTTGCAAATCAACCGCTTTGGTACGGGTTGGGGCTTATTGCTACCGCGATTTTCATGGGGATTGTTTTGGTTATCCTAAAAACAAGACAGAAAAAAGCACCGTCTATTGAGGGTTAAACAAAATCATCGCCAAGTTCTTGTATATTTCTTCCGACTACGTATGGAACACATCTACCGAATACTTTTTCTATAGTCCTGTCGCGGTTGGGCGACGTTACCTCCATCCATGCAGTATGCCCCGCGAGAAGTGAGTACAGAGAGTGTTCAGCCTTTACATCGCTAAATGGATAGATACGCCTTTCAATCCCCATAAGAGTCGCAGGGTCGTTTATCGCCATTTGCTTTTGTTCTTCTGTTATAAACGACGAACCAAAAGTATATTGCCCATTATAAATGTCGCCTAAATGCCTTTCGTGACCCCAAACTGGTACATAGTCATACAATCCTGGGTTTCTTTTTTTTGGGTTTTCCTTTTTCAGTAATTCGACTATTTTGTCAAAGTTATCCTCACACAAAGTTATGTCGTTTACAGTGCGCTTTGTGGTCGCAGAAAATTTAAAGTTGTCGTTCTTGAAATAGATGTCAAAGGACTCGTTCAAATATTCCGCCAATTTTTCTGCATTAAAAGAACCAATTTTGTACATAAATTGTGCGAGTTCAGGGTCTTTTGCCTTTAATTCTGCCAAAGGCATGTTAAAGAGGGCTTTGTCCTTTCGTGCATCGATTGCAAAATACAACGCTTTACTTAGCCGTATTTGCTCGGCTTGCGCATTGAAATGGGCTTTTGCCGTTTCAAATATTTCTTTATTAATATTGCTCATCAATTATAATGTATCACTTTTTAGATGCTTTGTCAATAGGCACTATACATCAACCCGAATTACAGTATCAAATTCTTTTTCGTTGAATGTAAACGGGAATGCAGTGTCACGGGCGCGGATATAATCAACAGTGGCTCCATCGCGTTTTGCTACTGCCATTAACCGCTTGTTGTCGTCGCGCGTGAT
This sequence comes from Bacillota bacterium, assembly GCA_009787915.1. GTDB lineage: Bacteria > Bacillota > Clostridia > Christensenellales > UBA1242 > WQSK01. The sequence goes on along the minus strand of WQSK01000002.1, from coordinate 44,255 downwards.
TAGGACTTTTTTCGTGCAAAGTTCCCAAAGCCCTGCCAGCGGGTGCGTCAAAAAAAGATAGTCAATAAAAATATCCCTGCCTGTTTTGCGTGCCGAAGCAATCGCCGTGTGCATCCTTGGTTCTACAAAATTCCAAACGAGTTTGTTATACTGAAAAATCGTGTCCGCGTCAGACGCAAAAACAATCTCTCCAAGTTTCCGTTTGTCCGTTTTGCCTTTCACAACAAAGATATCAGTACCCAGCAATTTCACAACGGCGTCGATAAAGTCGGCCTCGTCCAAAACCGCATACACAAAACGGTCCACCTCGATGTGCTCGCCATTTTGTTTTGCACACCATGTGGTCTTGCCGCTTCCGCTTAAACCCGTAACTCCGATTATTTGCACAAATAAATATACCACAGTTCTTAACGTGCGCCATACAAAAATTGTTCAAGACCATAGTACACGGCCCATTCTTTGTCGCCGTATGAAAAGTGCCACCACTCGCCATCAAACGGGGCAAAGTTTTGTTCCACCATGGCACGGCGCAGGAGTTCACGATTTTTGCGCCCGACAGAGTTTTCATCAAACCGTGGCGAGAATGTATAAACGTCTTTTGTAGATAAGTCGTGAATCGGTGTGCCGAAATCCAAAAGTTCCCCCGTTATCGTGTCGCGGATTGTCACGTCTACGGCTCCGCCCGTTGGGTGCCCACAAACGCTTGGCACAGCGATAAGGCGGTGCACGGCTTCGAGTAGTTCCTGCTCGTCGGTATATTTGAATTTAAGTTGCTCGCGGATTTCGTTGAATTTTGCCTCTTGGACTTTCATGGGTCGCCAGCCCTCGACAACAACCAATTCCAAATTTGGGTTAATGGCCTTCAAATTTTTGTCTACCATGCCAAGTTTTTGAAAAACACTTTCACGCACAAGCACATCACCAAAAGTCACCAAAGCCTCTTTGTCCGTTTTCGGATTGCATTTTTTGATGCCTACAAGGTCGGCGTATTTAACAAAACCTTGCTCCAACTTGGTCGTGGTTTCTTTGTCTATGAAGGCAACTTTGCCACCTGCCGTTATTTTCGTGTCGGTGATTTCAATTGTGTAGGTTTCATTAGTTGGTTGGATAATTTTTGTTTGGTTCAAAAAGATAGACACCGCGATACTCCCGCTTAAGCATGCGGTTTCGTTGAAAAAGGTTTGGGCTTTTTCCACCCAGACAAATGGGTTGATTTTGTTTCCGTCCAAAAACATTACGCCAAACGCGTCATTTGTGATTCCGCGGGCGGTTGCGTCGTCTTTGATTTTACGAGCCAAAACTTCATCGCCCCGACCATCCACAACAACGTGTGTGATTCCGTTCATCACAACATAGGTCCGACCGCCTAGGGTTTTGACCTCGCGCAACAAACTTTTCTTGGGCAGGGTTATGGTGCTTGTCCGCCCATTGCTCTCGCCCTCGATTTCAATGCCGTTTATAATGATTTTCGATTTTGAAAAACCAAAGTTCCGCCTCATGAACTCGGCAACCGCGCGGACTGCGTTGCCGCAAAACTCGCCCCCTGTCATTCGGAAATTACAAACATTGTTTTTCACGGACTCTATAATGGCGACTTGTTCGACTTCGGGGTTTTCGCGCATGATTTGTTTTGATAAAACAAGGGCTTCTGCATCTGGCAAATTCTTCGTTATAATCGCGGTTTCGTTTCCGCCGAGGCAGTATAATTCAAACTTTTTCATGAAAGCACCTGTTCTTTAATCTTCTCGGCAACTTGCATTATACGTGGGTCTTTTCGGATTGCTACACGTGATAACAAGAGCCGTGTTGGGTTGTCCATAGCGTTGCTATAGACCTCAAGTCTGTTGGCTTCAAGTGCCGCGCCTGTGCCGACAATTTCAAAAATTGCATCGTCGCCGTATCGGGCGGGTGCACTCTCGACTTTGCCGTTTAATGTTCGGATGTCGAATCTTGCGTTCGGGTATTTTTTGGACAAATAGTCCATTGCAATCGCGGGGTATGCGGTTGCAACGACGATTGGCAGACCGTTTTTGAGGCGTTCGGCGAATTTCTTTTTATTTTCAGGCAGACCACAGACCTTAAACGTCATGTTGCAAAGTCCCAAGTCGGGTATAAAATCCGATACAAATCCACGACCCGCCATAGCACCGCTTGGGGTGATGTTCGAGAGTTCGTATTCGCGTTTTGAATCGAATCCACAGATACCAAAGTCGTCATAGCCTCCGTCGATTGCTTGGGGTACGTCGCTTGGTTTTGTTACATTGAAAACCGCTTCGGGACCTTGGTATTCATAGGTTTTATCGTCGAACTTTTCTTCAAAATCGCGACTCCTAAGTCCTGCCCTTGCAAATAGTTCATATGCTCTCCCTATCATTATTCCGCTTGGGAGGGCAACGGAGAGTCTTGCCCCGTATTTTATCTTCATCATGTACTCTGGGGTAAGTTTCCTGTTTTTCAAAACCACCTCGTCAAGTTCTTCGGGGCTAAGAGGTTTTCGCCCTTTTACATTCCATGCATCCATTATTTCGGCTCCGTCCTCCGTTGAAATACAGTATTTCGGTTCTTTTTCGATAACACCGAAATCCAAAAGGGATGCCCTATTGAATCCAAAACCGTATTTCGTCTTGCACTTTTTTTCTTGTCGCGGGCATATGACGCCGCACGTTTTCTTATTACTTTCTCTTTTTATTTTTTCAAGATTATTCATTTTTATTTTCTCCTTAAATTTTAATTTATTTTTTGAACCAAAAGTTGCGACAACTAAAAACCGCCTTGCACGGTGTTTCGGCAAAGCGGTTTCACATGGTTCGTTTTAAATAATATTAGTTACAGATAAAACCATGCGGTGCTTTGCCCACATGGTGATGGTGAAGTCCAATTCCTTTGAATTTGCAACTTTGGTTCATGTTATTATTATATCACGAAAAATCAAAATTGTCAATATCTAGGTCGGTTATATTTTTGTCAACTTGTCGTGCGGTGACATAGTTTATAAAATCTTTGTGCAGACGGCTATTTGGCACTTTTACTTTTGGGCATATGTGGTTTTTGTATGTCGTTGGTACATCATACCCATTCAAAAATGCAAACAAGCAAGCCCTGCCTTGGGCATCGAACGGGAAGATAGGGCGGTCTAGGGTTTCAAGGGTCGCAGGGTTATCAATTGCGCGGTCCAATTCTTCTTCGTCCAAATAAGAGTTCGTAAAAACACTCTCACCGTTTTTAATGGTTCCAATTAGATTTTCTTTGCCAATATAAACACTCTCTGACAAAGATATTGCACGCCCGTTTTCTCTCGACGCTTTTAATCGGCCGCGGATTTCGTCGTAGTAGCCCTCTTGCAAGTTAATATCTCCGTCGACCACTTTGACTACGCGCGCGTCATATGGTTTGTTGCTGCGTTTAAAGGCTTCGCTTAAACCCTGGGCATATACTTGGGGCGCGAACGAACCAAGGTGATACATAAGTTTCCCGAGTTCTGGGTTGGACTGGTTCAATACCCACAGGTTTTTTGTGAGAAAATCCGAGTTTGACAAAAACAAGTTGAAGTTTCTTTCAATGTTTTTCAGTTTGGCTTGTGTGCTGATACGACCCTCTGCCAAAGTCAAAAGTTCTTTAATATTATCCATTACAAATAATATAACAAAAAAAGGCGGTAAAGTCAACCACCCTTTTTTGAAAACAAACTTGTAATTAAACCCTGTAAAGGTCTTTGGATTTTTCGGCTTCGGTGGCGATTCTTGATGCCCATTCAACGGTTTCAACAGGATATTTTCCTGCGGCCGTTTCGCCGCTGAACATAATAAAGTCTGTTCCATCCCAAACCGCGTTTGCAACGTCCGAGGCTTCGGCACGGGTCGGGTTTGGTTTGTCCATCATAGATTCCATCATCTCTGTTGCCGTAACGATGATTTTACCAGCAGCACGGGTGCGTTTAATCATGTCTTTTTGAACAGCAGGGAGTTTATCCAAACCGATATCAGTACCAAGACCGCCACGCGCAACCATGATTCCGTCACTGGCGGCGATAATCGCGTCAAGGTTTGAAAGACCCAAACGGTCCTCGATTTTAGAAATAATTTTGATGTGCGGTGCACCCAATTTTTGTAAAAGAGCACGAAGTTCTGTGATATCGCTCTCACGCATGACCGCGGATGCTGCTATCCAATCAACCCCTGCTTTTACCCCCGCCTCGAAATCAATAACGTCCTCGGGCGAGATAAATGGAAGTTGCAAATCATAACCAGGTGCGGCAAGGGCTTTTTTGTCCTTAAGGATTCCACCTTCAACAACTTTTGCCTCGACCATGTCAGGTTTGATTTTTGTTACGGTCATAGCCAAACGTCCGTCGTTCAAACGAATGTCGGCACCAACCTTGATAATGCTTGGGAATTTGTCGTATTGAACATAGACACCGTCTTTTGTCCCGACGTGGTTTTTGTACTTGTCGCCAAAGTAAAAAGTAAACTTTTGACCCGCTTCAACGGTAACGAATGGCTCGCCAAAGGTCCCCAACCTTACATCTGGGCCTTTTGTGTCGAGCATAACAAGTACTTCTTTTTTTGTTTTCTTTGATGCCATACGTGCGTTCGCGGTTGTTTGGTTGATGTTTTCAACCGAAGCGTGGCTACAGTTAATGCGGGCAACGTTCATGCCTGCCTTGGCAAGAGCCTCCATGATTGGATAGGACTCTTTGGATTGACCTGTTTTTGGTCCGATTGTGCAAATGATTTTTGTATTCATATTTCCTCCGATACAAAAGCCATCTTATCACCACTTTTTAAATAAAGCAAACGTTTATTTCAAATGTTTGGTGGCTTCCCGTATTGAAAGTTTCGCCATGCTATCTTTGTTTTCCAAAACAAAGTTGCGAACCCAATCGGGGTTGGTCTTTGCAAACTCGCGCAAAACCCAACCAATAGACTTGTTAATAAAAAACGCGCGGTTCTGTTCTTGGTTTTTGCCGTCCGCAGATGGATTGCTCCGTTCCTTTTCACCGAAGTTGTTTTTGATTATTTGGGAGAGCAACTCTGTGTCAGTTTTGGCCTTGAAATACAGTTGGTGTTGCAAAGCAATCCTTCTTATCCAATAGTTTTCATCGGTACTCCAATCCAGCATGATTTGTTTTGTGCTCTCATCCCTCGAAACAATATTGCCTACTGTTACGCAAAGTCCGTCTATTGTATCCCACCAGGATTTGACTTGGGCGAACTTTCGTAAGGTTGTCAGGTCGGCTTTTGTCAGTTGCGCCCGCTTGCACCAAAGATACCACACGGCGATGTATTGCATTTCGCGCATTGGTTCATCCCACAAACCTTGGACAAGCCCCCAATCAATTGGGTTGTCTTTGGCATCAAAAAGCGGTTTAAACAATTTGTCGCGGTCGCTGGCACGTACGCCATAGTGCGGAAACAAATTACGCATATATTTTGTGTCGCGCAACCCAAGTTCAATGTTGGCGTGTTTTTCGAAAATTTCTTTTATTTGTTGCAATGTCATATGAAAACGATATCACACTCATTGCTTTTTGACAAATTTACACGAGGGATATTTTGAACACCCATAGAACTCTCCATATCTTCCCTTGCGCGGCACGAGATTTGAGTTACATCTTGGACAGATGTTGTTCTCGATTTTATCCAGCATAGTTTTCACGTTCTTTGTGTGTTGTTTGCCCGAGACTGTGCTGTTATCTTTGGCGGCTTGCAACTTTTTATAGATTTCATCCACGACATCTGGGGTCAAAATATCGTCTTTGCACTGGAAGTATTTTATAAAACCGACAAAAGTTCCTGCAAGTTTGGTCTTGGTAAAAACTTCACCGTTTAAAAAGATTACAAAACCAAAGACTGGGACTTTTGGAAAGCCGTTGTTTTTAAGAAAGTACTCTATGGCGCGGACCTGTCCTGAATTTTGTTTTATTGGGTTATAAAATTTGTACTCGTTTGTTTTTGTGACTTGGACCCATTCATGCCAGTTTTCTTCGCCGTAGATAATCCCTGAACGGTCTTTTGTTTCAATTACAAAAAGGCCTTTTGCGGACACCGCAATGTGGTCAAGTTGCCGTGTTTTACCCTCGGCGTGTTCCAAGATTAGGTTGTTGATTACTTCGCCACAGCCCAGTTTCTGTAGGTAACGTGAAACATATTTTTCTCCCGTTTGTCCGCTTAATTTTTGATTGCCATAATATATTGGTAGGCCAAAACACGCTATCGACCCCAGGACCGATAAAACAATCAGGACTATTACCCATGCTTCCATATTGGAAGTTTAGCACAAAAAACTATTTATAGGAACTCTTTCTAACCAGTTTGCTTTGCACAAGTTGGCCGTCTTTGTATGTGTCCAAATAGGTTCGAGTTCGGCGTGGTTCTTTTTTGGGTTCAACATCGTCTGGGGTTTCAGAATCGACGCAAGGCTGGGTTGGGCAAACCATTACAACGCGCGGTTTGTATTTAACACGTGGTTTTGCACCATAGATTGTCACCCTTGCGTGTCCGTGTTTTGAGCCAGAAGCAAAAACGGTTTCTGTTTCTATATATAACGCCTCCCCCGTGTCGTTTGTGAATTTTAAATCCGCCATGGACGAAACCATTGCATCACGCCCAAGCGGCACATAGGTTATTGGGAGCGAGTGGTTGTATGACTTGTCAATCTGTACCCCCGCCAACAAAAGCGCGTTGAACAAGGTCGTGCTGGCTTGACAGACTCCACCTCCTACCCCTGGGATGAACGCGCCGTCCATGATGATTTTTGCTTCTTTGAAACCACGGGCTTGACTTCGCGGACCAACAGTTTGATTGAAACTCACGGTTTGGCCTGGGGCAATCACAAGACCATGAAATTTTTTAAGTGCTAACATTATATTGTGCTCGCGATTTGGGTAAGAATTAAAATATGTCTTATACCCCCCACGCAAACAAATTTGTTTCAACATATCTTTCTTGGGGGTTGGTTTTACCATTTTTTGTTGGACGTGGATTATACGGTGTTGCCCAGACTTTAACGCAGACAAAATATCACGGGACAATCTGGCGCGGTCGAGGCCATAGCCATATCTTTGTCCAGATACATCAAATTTTTCCTCGTCATCTGGGTTAAAGATAATTATTCCGTCGCTTGGGGTCGTGTGGGATTCACGGCAAAGTTTCTCTATCAACATCCAAACATCGGGGAGGCTTTCCCTTATTGTTTTCTCGGGGTTTCGGGAGCATAGGTCTTTTGAAAACTCAAAAAGGTTTTTCCCGCCGTATATTGCGCGTTGTTCGCGTGCGTTCCACCAGCCACCGCGCAACAAATCGTCGGTCACGTGTACTGTACGGCTAGGGAGGCTTAATGTAAAATACGCATCATTCGGGGTCGACGCCCACGAGAAGCCTGCGAATGTTGTGGCACACATGGTCACACACAATAGGGCTATTATCCCCCGACAAAAATTGTGTCGCCGTGGGTTTTGGGCTTTCAATTCCGCCGTCCTTAAGAATTTTCTCACCCCTTAGTATTCGTATATTTGTGTGTAAATATTTTCGATAAAGTTGCAAAAGTACTCTGCCAACCATTACCCCGTGCGCACTTGTTTGTTCAATACAACGTTTTGCGTCCCCGAGGGTTTTTATATCTCCGTTTGCAATGACGGGAATTTTTACGTTTTTAACGATTTCGGCAATAGCCTTCCAATCGGCGACACCCGAGTACATCATGTCGGCGGTTCTACCGTGTACGATAAGTCGGGCCGCCCCTGCGCGTTCACATTCTTTTGCAAAAGATACATAATCAAAACCCGATTTTAAGCCAAGGCGCATTTTCACGGATACAGGAACTGGTGTTTTCAAACCCCGCACGGCAGAAACACAAGTCTTGATTATTTGCACAAACATGGGTTCAGCACCCGTATCTTTGTTGAAAGACATAAGTGCGGAACCCTCTTTGTTCCTTATAATTTTCGAGGCAGGACAACCCATGTTTATATTGATTTCATCAAAGCCTTCAAAGTGACCTGCCTCGATTGCGCTTTTGAAATGTTCTGGTTTGTGACCGAAAATTTGGACCACGTTCTTTACTGGGGGATTTTTAGGGTCGGACTTCCCGTTTATGTCTGTTTGATTCCCAGAGTCAAATTCCAAAAGTTTTTTTGTCTTTTTATTATCATAAAAAAGTGCGGCCACAGAAACCATTTCCGTCCATAAAACCTGGGCGCCGTGGTCTGCCAGAACTCGGCGAAAAGCCAAATCTGTATAGCCCGCCATTGGCGCACATTCGACCAGAATCTTTTTCATGAGATATTATTGCACAAAAATTTATTTTTAAAAAGAGTATTACTGCTCTATTATTTCTTGGCTTTCGGCTTGACCTTAATGTCGACCATAATACCACCTTTTTTAGAGATAATAACCTGGTCACCAACAACAAATTTGTTATAAGTACTCTCTTCAATTTCTTCGCAGTCGCGTTCACCGCCTTTGTATTCAAGTGTAAATTTGTAAATCTCGAAAGACCTTGAGTAATGTGTGTCGGTTTCACCCGTGTGTTTTGTTTCGCACTTTTTGTCGATGATTTTTGCAGGACACTCTTCAACAGGTAACGCGTCGAACTCGGCTTTTTCTTTTGCTTCCCGCTCTTCTTTTGCTTTTTGCACGGCGACTTGGGCATGAGCAGCGGTTAATTCTTGTTGTTTTTTGTTTTTACGTTTTGCAATCGCAGCCAAAATACACGCAACAATCAATACAGGACCTGCCACAATCAAGTTAGCCAAAAAGTTATGGAATGGTGACGGAGTGAACGGCAACAAAAGTAAAAACCCAATGTATGAAAGTAATGTAGCCACAAGCATCATCCATCCAGCGGATTTACTTGTTTTGAAAAAATTCTTTGTCATGAATATACCAGTTATCGGTAGGAACAAAATTTTGAAAACCACTTTTGCGACCGCAAGACCGACTTCCATTCCCGCCGCACCCATCATGCTTGATTCGGTGCCACAGTTCCCGCAAATCCACGTACCTTCGCTCCCGCCAATTATCTCTTTACCACAGCCTGGGCAATTCCAAGTTGCCATTTGTATCGTCCTCCTATGTTTTGTTTTTCCACAAAAACGAGTTTTCCCCATTTTTTCGGACAAGTATAGTGTACGTCGTCGTCGTCGTCGTCTATGTCAAGGGTTTTCGGGGAATTTCTTGGGAATTTTTGTTTTTATGATTTACAGTTATCCACATCTTTGTCAATAACCAAAGTATGAAGTTCGCCATTTTTGTTGCGTTAAGTTTGGCACTTGTTATTATTGGTTTGGCAACACCAAACAGGGTGCGCCTAGAGGAACTCTCTGACATGGGCATTTTTAGAATCTATTCAACCGAAGTTGTGGAAAGCCCATTGTTTCAATCGGTGGCAAGTGTAGGTTTTGCGTTTATATATTCGATTGACCCGCGCGACGCCGAGCGGGCAAGGGCGAAATTCACGCGCATTGACGGCGAGTCTATATCGTTTTCCACGTCACACAAAGATGTGGATACAATCTTGCGGACGTTCGGGGCAAACGTTGTTTCAGTGTCACAAATTGGGAGTATAAGTAGTACCCTTGCCCACACAAACCGCAACGACAGATTTATTGTCACAGAGGGACAAAGGGTCAACCTCCAAATCGCGGTCAATGGGGGGAGAACAACCGTGGGTTGGCCGATGATACTCGGGTCATTCTAAAAAACATCTTTGTAATCCTGAGATTGAACAAAAGCGTTGTGCTCACGCTTGAATATGTCAATGATTCCTTGGCCGAAGAAACTATAGTGTTTGTCCTCTGCAAAAACGATGTGGTCCATTACGTCGATTCCAAGCGGGGTCAACACGTTTACAATAAGTCGCGTTAAATCCATGTCTGCGTCAGACGGGTTTGGTGTTCCCGTGAGGTGGTTATGGGCGAACAGGATGCTTGCCGTATTTACGCGCATTGCCATGTCGGCGATTTTTCGAACATCAATCTCGACCTTGTCAATGTCGCCGTGGATTTTGTCGTGAAGGATGACTTTGCCTTTGCGGTCGAGGCACAAAACAACAAAGCATTCATGCCCATATTTTTGCATTAAATCAACAAGCATTGCACGCGCATCGGATGACGATTTTATTATGGTGTCTTTGCGGTCTACGTCAGCCATATAGATTGTGAACTGTTTTAAAAAGTGCAAAAAACTGGCCGCCTGTTCCCCAACCCCTGGGATTGAAACAAGTTTTTCTGCACTCGCCGATATCACACCGTCTAAACTCCCGAACGCGTCCATGAGCCTATGCGCTGTTGGATTTGTGTCTATTCGCGGTATTGCAACACCAAGTGCGTATTCCAAAACCTGTGTTTCATTAAATGTTTCAAGTCCATATCGTTTGAAACTCGCCCTTAACTTTTCACGCCGTCCGTGGTGAATTTTATCGTCGGTTTGTTGGTCGATAACTTTTGCCATATTATCTAAAAAGTTGCGCACCCTCACGACCGTAACCAAGTTCGCGCAAAAGCCATTCTTGGATAAATGCTTCGGACGTGTAATAGCGGAGATTTTGCTCCTCGTGCGCAATTTGTTGTGTCAGCGCGGTTTGGGTGCGCTCGAGATTTCTGCGCATAGAGTTTTGGTTCCCTAAAACCGCCAGTTGCACAACCAAGGTTATCACCAGTGCGAAAAACACCGACATGCTGGCCCCCACGATGAGTTGCACACGTTTTTTGATTCTTCTTTCGTTTTCTGTCATACCTAAGGATATTTTATCTATAAATATTATAGATGTCAAACGCGATAGCACTATTTTTGGGAATTATTCAAGGACTCACAGAATTTTTGCCTGTGTCATCAAGCGGGCACCTTATACTTTTCCAACGCATTTTTGGATTGCCAGAGGATATCTTGCTGTTTACAATACTGTTGCACGTGGCGACATTGCTGGCGGTTGTTATTGTTTTTAGAAAAACAATATGGAACTTAATCAAAAATCCATTTAACAAGATGAACTACTGTTTGGTTTTATCCACAATAATTACGTGCGTGTTTGTATTGTTGTTTCGGGAAGTCATGGAGAGCGCGTTTAATTATCGGGTGCTTCCTATAACATTCATGTTGACGGCGATTATATTGTTTGGGGTAACGATGTTGGATGATAAAAACAATAAAAACCCCCGACCAGAATCCGCACAAAACAATGACACCGTGACCCCCTTTACAAAAGGGGGAATATCCTATCCGTCCGCCATGGCAGTTGGGTTCACACAATTTTTGGCGGTAATCCCAGGGCTTTCACGGAGCGGTACAACGATATCAACATTGATGGCTACGGGGGTAAAAAGAGAAACCGCCGCCGAGTATTCGTTTTTGATGTCTATACCGATTATCATCGCGTCGTTGGTTTTCGAGGTCATAAACTCTGGCGGTGCGCCTATGGATGTTCAACCGCTCCCGTTAACAATCGCGTTTATCGCCGCGTTTGTGTCTGGGATATTTGCAATCAAGTTCATGCTTAAAATCATCAAAAATGTAAAACTCTGGTGGTTCAGTATTTATTTGGTTTTATTAAGTATCGTTACGTTGTTTGTCTTGTAAAAACAAAAAGACCGCAAAGTCAATGCGGTCTTTTTGGCTAAGTGGTTTAAACAAAAACTGTTATTTAACTTGGAAGTCAATCCAGTCATTTGGATTAACACGGCGGTCGTTACTGAAAACTTCAAAGCGAAGATGCGGTGTGTCTATGAATTCTACGTTCGAGGTTGTTCCGACGCGACCAAGTTGCTGACCTTTTTCAACGCGTTGCCCTTCGGTTACTTGGGTGTTCGGGTCAAGGTTGCTGTACACGGTTCTAAGCCCATCACGGTGTTCAACAATAACTTGGCGTCCAAACAAAGTGTGGTTGCGAACACTTGTGACTGTTCCGCCGAAGACTGCTAGGACTGGTTCACCTGCTGTGGTCGCGATTGCCATTAAGCGATGTGACTCCCAGCGATTCATTGTAGCATTCCATTCTAGTTGGTTCGAGAAGTCTTTAAGAACAGAAGTAAAAGCATTAATCGGTGACCTGAAAACCACGGCGGTTGAAACGTAGTCTTCGTCAGGACCTCCTACTGGCGGACCCTCGGGTCTGTTGTTCGGTGCGGAGAGTGTCACGGCAAGCACGGTGGACGCAAGCGCAGCCACAAACAATGCAAGGACACTCGAGGCTATGATAGTTCTTCTTTTTGTAAGGTCTTGTTCTTTTGTTTGCGCTTTGTTGTATCGGTTATATGTTGGCATGTTTCCCCTCCCTGACCTAAATGTTTGACAAGTGGGATATTTTTCATACACTTGACAAAACATGTTTTTTGTGGTACGTTCTTTGCATGAGAAATTATGGAAAAAACAGAGAAGGTGCAGTAGTTGAAGAAACATTGAAAGAACTTGCCGATTTGGACATTGGTATGTCTTATGAAGTGGAAGACAAGCACCAAATTGTTAGGACAGTTGAAATGAGCCTACCAGGCGATTATCCTGAAGACGATATTGATGATACTTTTTCTGTTTGATTGAAAAATATTTTACAGTGTCATCCCAAAAACATGGGGTGCATAGTTTTCTTTGTCAGGGAGCGGGGTGTTATATATTTTGTCCTCAAACTTTTTGCGGTTGAACGGCACATTGACGCGATAGATATCAAAGTGACTATCCCCGCTTTCACGGTTGACCTCGAAATATGTGTAAAAGGTTTTGTCGCCTTTAACGCAACCGCTTGGGCCAACGCAGACGTAACTTTTATTGTTTTCGTCAATGATGATTTTGCGCTTATGGATGTGACCGAAAAATATAACATCGCTTTTTGCGTACTCGAACATTTTGTTAAGGCGTGATTCGGTGAATTCTTCGTAATCGTCTTTGACGACACCGTCTTTGTCTGTGACATAGTGCGTAAAAAAAACGTTCGCACCACGGTAGTTAATCTTTATTTGCAGGGGCATTGTTTTTATAAAGCGCAAATCGTCGCGGTCGAGGCTCCCAAAGATATATTGCATGTGCTCGTTAGAGGCGTAGGTCATTGTTTTTACCGCCTTGTCGTAACGGGTTACGCGTTGCTCATGATTTCCCACGACGCATTTGACCTTGTGCTTTGCAAGGAGTTTCAAACACGCACTGCTGTCTGGACCAAAAGTAATTGCGTCACCCAAAAAGTATATCTCTTTGATTTTCCTGTTTTTGCGGGCGTGGTTGAGGATTGCCTCAAGGGCTTCTAGGTTTCCGTGAATGTCACCAAAAATTGCAAATGCCATATTGCATTATATTAGACAAAGAATTTAAAGGCAAGCAAATGGAATTTGAAATCACTTTTCCCTGCCCACCAAATAGTCAATGGACACACCAAAAAAATTGGCAATAGCAATCAAATTTTCAATTGCGGGAAACATCCTGCCACTTTCCCACTGGGCAATTATAGAATGTGACTTGTAACCTAGGGCTTTGCCAAGTTGGTCTTGCGAAAGTTCTCTTTCTTCACGCAACGCTTTCAAAACTTTGTGAAAGTTATCCATAATAAAATTGTAGTGGTTGTATAACATTTTTACTTGCGTCGTTAAGGTGTCTTAACATATACTTTTAGTATGGATAAACTATCCCTTGTGCGTGGGTATTAGATATTCCCCGCGGTTTTGTTATAGCCTTTTGTCCCTGCCTCGTAAATTTCGATTCCCGTTTTTTCAATGTGGTCGAGGCGATAACTGTCGTCCAATTCGTTTGCAGTTAGATATTTGAAACTTATCTTGTCCCCTGCCAAAAAATCAAGCGCGATGTCCTCCACAAAAAAGTGGTCCTTGATTCGTTTGTATATTTGTTTGGCTTGACCGACATAGTATTTGTCCTTGTCCTGGTTGTACAAAACATAGATTCCCACCCCGCCTTTATCAACGTTGTTAAGGATTGAGGAAAGTGGTTCCCATTGGCGTTCGTCGAGTTGGCTTTTAAGTTTGTCTTTTAGTTCCTCTTTGGTTTGCTTAAAAGTATCAAGTTGATGTTTCATAAGGTCACGTTTTTCTTGTTTCGCAACCAACATGGCTTGTTCCTTGGCTTGGTTGTTACGTATATAATCTGCCATGATTTTTATATCATTGGTTTCGACCTCGGCGTGGTTCCGAATATTTCTGTCTTTTCTTTCGTGGTGCAAAACATAAAAGACCGCAATAACAATAACCGCGACTATGATAACACCAAAAACTGTTATGACAATTGCGGTCAAATTTCTTTCATCCTTTGTGTAAGGAGTGCCTTGTTCGGACCCTTGATTTTATCAATATAGTTTTGCAAAAGTGTTTTTTGCTTTTTGTTAAGCACCGCAACACGTACATCGTGTTTTTCACAATAAAGCGCAAACACAGATTCAAGCACGGTTTTCATAACATCACCGAAATCAAAGTTTGTGTTGGCACGCAGTTTTGAAAGACACTCCTCCGCCACGTCAAGTTTTCCTGACAAAATAAAATTGCCGAGAAAATCAACAACGTCACTATGGTTTGCCGAAACCGATGTATAAACAAGTTTTTGCAAGGGGTTACTTTCCGCAAAGAGTTGGCGGGTTTTGGCTTCTGTGGTTTTCAAAAACAAATTCAAACCACGCGTAACGATGTCACCTGCGCCTTTCTCTGGCGTTTTCAATAGTGCAAATTCCCACATCTCGAATGCGGTTTGAAAATCGTTGCCCACAAGGTCACCAAGTGCCGTGATAAGGGTGTTTACTTCCCCCCTGTGGATTGCGTCGGCGGCAATTACAATGTGTTCGTATCTTTGGACTGTCTTTTGATTCATACCTATATTGTATCACAAAATCATTTGGATAATCAACCCCATTGTTGTAAAATTTAATGTGATTTATCTTTTATTGATACCGCTTGTTGTCATGGGTGTGGCAAGTTCGTTGTTTTATAAATTAAACAATCGCGGAACTTTGGTCACATTGTTTGCCCAAATAATGTGGGCATTTATTGTCTTTTCGATTGCGTTCGGGGTTGGGTTTGCGGTGCATGATGATGTGTTACGTGGTGTGAACTGGGCGTCAATGGGTTTAATTTTACTAAGTGTTGTATTCTTGATTTTGTGCATCGTGACGTGGGTGCTTGGGATAAAGTATGTGCCCATTTCAATAGCGAGTCCATTCACACAAATGAGTATGATATTTTTGCTTGGCGCATCATGGTTGATTTTCGGTGATAATGTTGGTACCGCCGAGATTGTACTGGTACTCATTATATTTTTTGCCTGCATTATGAAAGGGTACTTTCAGTATAAGCAAGAGCCTTGCAAGTTAAAATCCAAAGAACTTTTAATTGGGCTTTTGTGGTTGTTTTTGTGGGTGGTCTGTGTAACCGCAAACATAGTTACCAAGCGTGAAATAGTTGGCAATCTTGATGTACACGTAACAACGTTTAACTTTTTTCGGTCCAGTATCTCTGTGGCGGTTTGCTTTGTCGCGCTTTTGATATTCCGCGTGCCAATTAAAAGTACTTTGAAAGACACGTTCACTAATAAAAATCTTGTTGGTATCGGATTGATGGATTCACCGTCGGCGTTGTTTTTCTTGCCACTTGCCATAGTTATGAACTTGGGCGTTTTGGATGCTATTTTGACAATTACGACTGTGCTTACTGTTTTGGCGGGGGTTGTATTGCTGAAAGAAAAGATTCGCCCAAGCACCATCATTCCGATTGCAATTATAATCGCGTGCAGTATCGCCCTTGCGTTGGTGAGTGTATGAAAAAACTTGGGTTCACGGTTTGGGATTTGTGTCTTTTTTTGGCCGCACAAATTACGGTTGTTGCTTTGGCGATTGTTTTTGAATCGAACTGGTTGGTCATTGTTAATTGCGTATTGGGTCTGTGTGTGGTATTTTTACAGGCAAAAGCAAAAATCATAAACCGCTTTGTGGGCGTTGTTTATCTAAGTTTCTATGTGGCACTTGCCTACACCACAAATTATTATGGAGAAATGATAATTTACGGGGGATTGATTATTCCGTTGTATATCTATGGGATTTTTCATTGGCTTAGGCACAGGGATAGTGGCGATAAAACGGTCGTAGTTGTACGGAACAATTTGCCCGCGCGCGAATGGGGGGGGTAGCGGTAACCCTTGCAATAATCGGCGTCGGAACATATTTTTTACTCCGCGCAATTAATACCGCGGAACTCGTCGTCAGCACGTTATCAATAGTTTCAATCTTGTTCGCCGAATACACCCTGACAAGACGTTGGAAGTTCAACCAATTTGCTTTCCTAACAACCGATTTGACGTTGGGGATACTTTGGTTGTTGGCGGTGCTTGGTGGAAACACGATGTTAATCCCGTTCGTTGTGATGTGCGGGTTCTTTATACTGTTTGATATCTATGGGGTGTTCCAGTGGATACGGCTTGAAAGAAAGCAAAAGGCGGCGGCGCGCACGTGACCCGAAACATTTTATCTAAAAAGAATGTTGTCGGCACCAAGTAGGTTTTCAAGTTCAAATTTTAGGGTGTTGCATTCGCGCACTGTGAGAGGGTGTTTTAGTGCCTCGTTTGTTGCAGTACACCGAATCGTCACCGTAACACCCCCAGTGTACGCCGACAAAATATTTTGAACCTCGTTATTTAATTTTATGTCTTTTGTATTAAAACGAAGATACAATCGGCGATTTGTGATTTCTTCTTTTGACAATGCCGCATTGTTTGGTCGTAACAAAGATATATCCTCCGCCAAGATTGTCGGTTGTTCGCCCTCTCGGCGTGATACCCTGCCCGTGACTTTGACAACTGCGTCTTTGACGGCAAGTTCCTTAACACGCATATATAGGTTCGGAAACAACATACATTCAATCGAGCCATAAAAATCTTCGACCTTTAAAATTCCCATTTCTTTGCCCGAGGCTTTGGCGACTTTTCGGTCTACGTTTGTTACAATCGCACCAAAAGACACCGTTTCATTCCCTCGGAACCTTTGAACGGGAATAGCGTTTTCGTCGTCCTCGTTTCCATCGTCCTCATCATTTATCGCGTATTTGATTTTGGCGGTGTTAAAGGTAAATTGCTCGAACAAATCGGCGTAACTTGCCAGTGGGTGGCCAGACAAATATATCCCAACAACCTCTTTTTCAAGTTTCAATTTGTGTTCGGAATCGTATTCTTTGACGTTTGGGATTTCGACCTTGAGTTGGTCGCTGATTTCACCGAACATAGAAACTTGGCCTGCGGTCGCCGCTTTTTTCTCACCCGTAACAAGTTTCGCAATGTTTGGGTACACCGCCATCAACGAACTTCTGGTATTTCCAAAACCGTCAAACGCGCCACCCAATATAAGGCTCTCTAAACAACGTTTGTTTAAAACCTCGGTGTCGACACGACCGCAAAAGTCCCCGAAACTTTTAAAGTCCCCCTTTTTTCTGCGTTCTTTAAGAATCGATTCAATGACCGCTTCCCCAACGTTTTTAAGGGCTGCTAAACCAAAACGGATGTTTCCACCCTCGACGGTGAAAAAGATTTCGCTCTTGTTAATATCGGGCGACAAAATCTCCAAACCTCGGTTTCGGACACTCGCGATATATTTAATCATGTCATCCCACTTGCCGATTCGGTTGTTCAAAACATTTGCCATGTAATACGAGTAATAATAATGCTTTAACCACGCGGTTTGATAAGCAATATACGCATAACACGCTGCGTGAGATTTGTTAAACGCATAGCCTGAAAACTTTTCCATTTTTTCAAAGATACTTTTTGCAACCGCAGACTTAACACCGTTTGCAATGGCACCTTTGATTTTCATCTTTTCGTTGCCTTGCAAAAAGATATCACGCTGTTTCGCGAGTAACTTTGGGTCTTTCTTCCCCATGGCTCGGCGCACCATGTCGGCTTGGGCAAGGCTATACCCACCCATAACTCTAAACACGTCCATGACCTGTTCTTGGTAAACAATTTGCCCATAGGTGTTCCTCAAAATCGGTTCAAGCATCGGATGTTCATAGGTTGTCAGTTTCGGGTCATGTTTGTTTTTACAATAATCAGGAATCATAGACATCGGCCCAGGTCTAAACAATGCAACGGTAGCAATGATGTCCTCGAACACATCGGGTTTTAGGTCGCGAAGCACACGCTTCATCCCGCCAGATTCCAATTGAAACACACCGTCGGTGTCACCGTCGGTAATCATTTTGAAAACCGCCTGGTCGTCGTATTTGAAACTGTACATATCTATTTCTTTGCCCGTGTATTTTTTGATGTCGTTAATTGTGCCCTGAATATCGGTCAAGGTAATCAAACCCAAAAAGTCCATTTTCAACAACCCAAGTTCTTCGACCTCTTTCATGTCATATTGGCTTGTGATATCAGGGCCGTTTCGTTGAAGCGGTGTGACTGTTCCAATTGCTTCTTTACAAATAATAACGCCAGCCGCATGGGTCGAACAATTCCGCGGGAAGCCCTCGACTTTTAACGCCATGTCTATAACTTTTTTAACTTCGGGATTGTTTTTATACGCCTCGATAAGTTCGGGCTTTTTCAAACGGGCCAGTTTTTCAGATTCTTTGTTATACGCAATGTGGTCTTTTTCTGGGGCTTCGGCAAGTGGCTTACTAAGTTTTTTCAAACCAAAGATATAAGGCAAGAATGGGGGCTTTTCGGTTTGTGGAATGTCGATAGGCTTTGTAAGTTTATCAACCTCGGAATACGGCATACGGAAAACGCGCGAGATATCCTTAATCGCCGCTTTGGCCGCAAGCGTACCAAACGTTATAATCTGGCAAACGTTTGCCGCCCCATATTTGTTTATAACATAGTCGATAACTTCGGCTCGGCGATTGCAACAAAAGTCCAAATCAAAGTCGGGCATTGACGGCCTTTCCAAATGCAAAAAGCGTTCAAAAAGCAAATTGTACTTAAGCGGGTCAAGGCGCGTTATCCCAAGTGCATAGGCAATGATACTCCCCGCACCCGAGCCCCTTCCTGGACCTGTTGCAATTCCGTTGTCTTTTGCATACTGCATAAAGTCCGCAACAACCAAAAAGTAATCCACATAGTTTTGACTCGTGATAACGTGGCACTCCATTTCATATCTTTCTTTGACTGCTTTTGACAAGGGTTTTCCGTACAAACGCTCCAATCCTGCCTCGATTTGTTTGCGAAAGTATTTTTGCTTGTCACCCCCGTCTGGCACATCAAAGCGTGGCAACAGGTCTTGGAAACCAAACGGGTGGCAATTGCATTGCTCGGCGATTTTAACCGTGTTTTCAATTGCGTCTGGGGCGATTTTCCCAAGGTTCTTTTTCATCTCCTCGGGGGACTTTAGGTAAAACTCGTCGGTTTCCATAAGCATATCATTTGGTTCGTCAATAAACTTTTTTGTTGTGACACAGACCAAAGCGCGTTGCATATCCGCATCCTCGCGCGATAGGTAATGCACATCGTTTGTTGCAACCAAAGGTATGTTCAACTCCCTCGCCAACTTTATAAGTTTCGGGTTCATCTCGTTTTGGTCAGCCATTCCATTGTCTTGGATTTCTATATAAAAATCGTCGCCGAAAATATCTTTTAACAGCAATGCCATTTTCTTGGCTTCATCGGTCATGCCTTGCTTTAATAAATACGCGACAGGTCCAGCCAAACACGCCGACAAACAAATAAGTCCCTTGCTATGTTTTTTCAAAAACTCGAAATCAATACGTGGTTTTTTGTAAAAACCGTCAAGCCACGCGGAAGTGTTAATCTTGCACAGGTTTATATAGCCCTCGTTGCTTTTGCACAAAAGTACAAGGTGGTTTATGTGTTCGGAAAAAATATTTTTTGTCGCATCACTAACAATATAGATTTCACAACCGATGATTGCCTTAAAAGGTTTTTCCCCGCGGTCGGTTGCGCCCTTGTTGAATTCTTTGACAGCCTTGTAGAAACGATATGCGCCGTACATATTTCCGTGGTCGGTAATTGCGCACGCATCCATGCCCTTTGCACGGGCTTCTTTGGCAAGGCGTGATATCCTCGCCGCCCCATCCAAAAGGCTGAACTCTGTGTGAACGTGTAGGTGAACGAAACTCATGTTTTTATGATAGCACGAGTGGTAGTTCAAAATCAATCATGCAATCAATATATCCGCACAAGTATTTCAAATAATCTTGGAGTTCGTCAAAGTCAAACGAGTACATCTTTTCGGGGAGTTTACAATTTACAAAGGCGTTGATGCTCCCGACGCTTCTTTTAAAGTCCTCAAGTTCTTGGCGCATTTTTACAAGTTTTTCCATGCAATCACTATATATCAAGAACCTTGGTATTGCAAGTAGAAATATCAAATTTCTTGATAGAGTTTTGTATGACAGATATCGGCGGGAAAATCAAAGAGGCAAGGCAAATAAAAGGGGTGAGCCAAACACAACTTGCAGACATTCTTCATGTGAGGCAAACATCAATTAGCAATTGGGAAACTGGGGTTTCTGAACCGTCTGTTGATATGATAAGACAAATTGCAATAGCCCTCGAATGCGACCCAAATTTTTTATTCGGGTTTGATTAAATTTTTAACTACGATAATTTCTTTATCCTCCGTATTTACAAGTTTTTCCATGGAACTACTTTATAGTACATTATGTACTCTGTCAATACCCATATGTACATTTTGTACTATTTTAATTTATGGCAAAATTCGGCGAGCGGCTTAGACAGGCGCGTGAAGATAAAAAATTAACGCAATATCAACTTGCAGATTTGCTGAGCGTAAACCAAATAACAGTTAGCACATGGGAAAGGGGTACACGTGAACCGTCTGTAGATATGATAAGACAAATTGCAATAGCCCTTGAATGCGACCCCAATTTTTTATTCGGGTTTGATTAATTATGCTCCCACACCTTGTGTGGTTTGCTAATTCAGCGAACGGGCGCGGACACTTTATTAGCAAACCGCGCAAGGCGCGGGAGCCTATTTTAAGGGTTGTTTTTTCGCTGTCACACCGTTGTCACTAATTTTTTAGAAATTGGAGTCTACGACAGTTTCTTTATCCTCCGTACAACGGCACTTTTTGTGAGGCCCAAAATCTCCCCCAACTCGTCATAGGTCGCGGTTGGGTTTTCCAAACGTGTTTCAATCAGCGCGCGAAGTTCCGCGTCAAGGGTTTCAAATTTTTCGCCTTGTTTAATCTGTTTAAAGAGTTGGATTTGTTTTTGTGCGGTTTCAACGGACTTTTTAATGTTCGCCGAGTCACAATTAGCACGACGATTAGAAACATTTTTGCATTCTCGCATTGCGATTTGGTTGTTGAGTTCGCACAAACTCTCGACCGCCCCCACGTAGGCAAGGAGATTACAGATACTTTCGCTGTCTTTTATATACACCCTGTTGTTTGTGATATTCGCAAAGATGTTATGCACCGCCAAACGCTCGCACAAATAGTGTGCCGAAACAACATCTGGGGCAAAAAACTCTAGGTGGTACGCGGTTTTGAAACTCCCTGTGGCTGACAAAAGAAGGTTTCTAATTGCGTCTACCGAAGATTCCGCGTTTTGGCTTTTCAGCACCTGGATTTCCGTCTTGATTTGCGTCAGTAGATTTTGCATTTTTGTACTCCGTGTAGGTTTGGTTTAGATTTATAATGTCGCTTTGCTCCCAGTCACAGTTTTTCAAAAACTCCTCGACACGGGCAACACTCGCGATAGATTGCGTGTTGTGTGCGTCCGAGTTGACAATAAACTTGGCACCCAAGGCACGCATTTTTTCAAAATCAATCGGGCGGAAAGAAATCTTTTTCCCATTAAGTTCAATAAGCGTTCCCCGCTCTACACAAACACGGGCGACCTCCAGCACATTAAGCCTCACATACCGATTTGGGTGTGTCCATACGTCTACGTCGTTGTTTCTGATTGCACGGGTGACAATGTTTGTATTTCTTCGGCGCATGAATTGAGGTGTCCAGTGGATTAGTCTAAAAAACACGTTTGGTAACAAAAACGTCAAAAATGCCCAAGGCGTAAAAATCACCATAACATGAACACCACATAGGACGATATCGGTTTTTCCTTCCATACGTCTATCAAGGTCAATCCGCCCACTTGTTGAAACAACATTGGCCTCAATACCCACAAGCATGGGCATCTCCGCACGCGCGGATTCGATTTCACCTTGGTACCTGTCAAAATTCCGTCCCCTGAAACCATTAATAATTTTGTTAATACTGTGGTCGGTTATCGCAAATTCACGAAGACCTTTTTCCTTGGCCGCACGAACCATGTCAATAACATTGTTTTTACCATCACTAAAGCGTGTATGCGTATGATAATCACCCTGTAACTTCACGAACCAACTCCCCCTTTGTCAGAGATTTTTTCTCTCGCGTTTTTCGGACTTCGACCTCGAGTTTATCCCCGTTCTGATTTTTGCCAATAATCACGATATACGGAATCCCACAAAGGAGCATATCTTTAATTTTTATGCCCAAAGATAAATCTCTATCATCCCAGATAACTTCAATATTTTTGTTCGTAAAAAAATCATAGAGTTTCCCAGCGGTTTTTGTTTGTGGTGCGTCGTTTAAATTTACTATCCCGATTTTGTATGGGGCGATTGATAGCGGAAAAACCAAACCGTCATTATCACAATTTTGCTCTAGCACCACATTCATGGCGCGGCCTACACCGATACCATATGTTCCCATCCAACAAAAGTCGGGCTTGCCAGTTCTGTCCGTGAACTTAAGGTTCATGGTTTTTGAATAGGCTTGTTCAAGTTGGAAAATGTGCCCAAGTTCCAGGGCGGTTTTTTCCACCAAGGTTGCTGGGTTAATTTTGCCGTATTTTTCTTCTATAATAGCACGTGTCGTTGGGTCGTCCAAAACTTCGCTGTTAATCGCGAAGCCTGTTTTTTCGTTGTACAAAATTTTGTCTACGCCCATGTCAGAAAAAGCAACGATTTCTTCGGACACTTTCCCGCCGAAGTTGTTTATGGCTTGGACAGCAACGGCTTTTAACCCCATTTCGGTAAAGATGTCCAAATAACACTGCCTCATCACTGCGTAGGCTTTTTCCATTTCTTCTTTGCTTTCACTGTAAGAATATCCGTCTTTCATTAAAAACTCTTTCCCACGGGTTAGTCCACCGCGCACGCGAATCTCGTCGCGGAACTTGTGCCCTATTTGATAAACATTGAAATTTAGGTCACGATAACTAGACACATGATTTCGGATTATATCCAGCATGAATTCTTCCGCAGTGGGTGAAAAAAAGTATTCCCCATCGCGCCCTTTGGCATAAAAAGTTGTGTCGGCTTTTTTGTATGCCTCGAAACGACCGCTCTCGACCCACAGGGGTTTGGCTTGTAACAACGGCAACGATACCTCGACGCATCCGCATTTGTCTAGGTGCTTGCGGATTATCGAGGCGGTGTTGTTCATTGCACGCAACATTAATGGCCCAAAACCATACACGCCTGCGGAGTGTCGCTTTAACTGCCCCGATTGGAACATGATTTCGACAGAGCGAAATTCATCCGTGCCACGGGTCTTTGATGTTTTAAATGGTGAGTTCGAAAGTTTCATGTTTTTACTATAGCACACAAAACATTTTGTGGTCAAACCGAATATACAACAAATCGTACAAACGGCATGTCGGGTAGGCGGTCCTCGCATTGATATTTCATGCCTGATTTTTCCATTACACGCGCCGCGGCGTGGTTTCCTTCGGATGTATAAGCAACGGTTTTAATTCCCCGCGCATCGTTGTGCGCAATCAAACCTATTAACATCTCGGTCGCATAGCCTTTCCCCTTAGAGTTGCTGTTAAAAATAAATCCGACTTGGATTGCATCACTCTCGCGTTCTGACAAACCAAGTGTCCCTATGACCTTCCCCGTTTTCAATGCGATTGCGTACTGTAATTTTTGTGATGGGCAAAGAGGGTGCTTTTCACCTTTTGTCCATGCCTCTATAATCGCCTCTGCGTCTTTTTTTGTTTTAATAGGTTTCCAACCGTATGCCTCAATAAATTCATAGATATCGGTGTTTGACAACTCGAATAAATCGGCGGCATCGCCTTTTTGCCAATCGCGGATTTTTAATCTTTTTGTTTCAAACAATGTTTTCATTGCAAAGCAATATAGCACAAAAATACAAATTCCGTCAAAGGGTTTAATTATTTTTCGCAGGTAATCACTTTGAGGTTGCATAGTTCTTGGAAGCCGTGCTTGCCATTGTTTCGACCAAGCCCAGACATCTTTGTTCCACCAAATGGGTTTTGTGGTTGAACATACGACAAATTATTTTGACAAAGCCCACCAGTTTTTAACAAACGACTGGCTTTTTCAAACGTGTTTTTATTGCTTGTGAATATATAGCCGCCAAGACCGTATCTTGTATCGTTTGCCAACTCTATTGCCTGCTCGAATGTCTTGAACGGCATGATGGGCAAAACGGGTCCAAAAACTTCCTCGTTCCAAACCCGCATATCTTTTTTTATGTTTGTTAGGATTGTTGGTTCATAATAATTGCCGTTATCAAGATTTAATTTTTTGCCTCCGCAAATTACTTTTGCACCCTTGTTAATTGCATCGTCAACTTGACTTGCTACCAGTTCAAAATGCCTTTTTGATACCAACGGACCAATATCGGTTTTTGTGTCGGATGGTTTGCCAACAACTTTGCCAGTCACAAGTTTTTTAAGTTTTTCAACAACAATATCAAACTTGCTTTCATGCACAAGTAATCTTTTAAGTGCATCACATGATTGTCCGTTATTCAAAAAGCGATTCTCGTAAATACTGTCCACAATATGGTCAACATCTACGTCGTCAAAAACAATACCAGCGGCCGAGCCACCAAGTTCCATAAGTGCAGGTATAAACTTTTCAGCGGCTTTTTTATACAACAATTGCCCGACCGCGGTAGACCCCGTAAAACAAATCAAGTCTATATCCTGATTAACCAAAATCTCGCCAACTTTGCCATCACCATATATTGTGATAAAAACATCTTTGGGTAAACTTGATTTTTCTATTAAATCCGCAATCAACTTGCCTGTTAAACTTGTGAATTCGCTTGGTTTCATTATGACAGTGTTCCCAGCAATCAAGTTTTGACAGCCTTGCCATACAAACATTCCAAATGGATAATTCCATGGGATTATGCTTGCTACAACACCTTTGGGTTCAAAAACAATTTTGCTTATTTCGCTTTTTGTTTCATTCAAAATTTCATCTTGCAAGCATCTCTCGGCATTGTCTATGTACCATTGTAAATTTTCAAAATAAAAATCAAGTGAACCACGGGCACTTGTTACCCCTTTACCCATTTCTTTTGATATAAGGTTCACAAGTTTATCTTCGTTTGCCTTGAAAACATCAAACATGCTTTTGATATGTTTTATTCTTTCTTTGACCGATAGCGCACCCCAACCAAGTTGCGCTTTTTTGGACTTTTGCACAAGGGTTATTATTTCTTTTTCGGTTGTGATTGTTGTGCTACCGATTTCTTTGTTATTGCTTGGGTCGATTGATACGATTTTTGCCATACACAAGAATACCACAACTCTTGATATTTGTCAAAGTTTTTTGTGTATAGGCATCCACATACGATTAGTTGTAGTTGAAAGTTTTCCGCCATTCTTTAGTGAATTTCCACAGCCTTTTTCCTCGGTAACAGACCAGTCACCCAAACCTTTCGTCTTTGCCAATTCAACCAACATTTCATCTATAATATACCCTTTTCCATTCAAGTATCCAACTGAGTCCCGTCTGACGGTAGATTCCGTGACAAAGTCGTATGCTTTAAAAGATTTTCGATACTCTTTATCATCACCTATGACGTGCCTTCTTTCCATGCACTCTTGCAATTTTTTTATTAAATATGCGCGCTGAGCGTTATAACACTCATCTTCGCCGAATAATTTACCGATATGTTCTAAAAGCAATTCACATCCCTTAACAGACCGAGCACAGTGTACGAAACTGTCCCAATCGACTTGGGCAGGTATGCTGTTGCTATCTTTACCAACACAACGGCGTGCTATGGCATACCTAAAACCCATTCTACTTGCGATTGATTTTTCCAAAAGACTTTCCACCAGCGATTGAAGAATCTTACTCTCGTCACTTGCACAAGCCGAAAGTGCATCATTATAAAATTTATGAAATGCATCCCTCTCTTCTCCATATAAATCCATCATGTTAATATAACACAATTCTCACATTTTGTCAATACAACCGCGGGGGAATTTGGAGGCACGGGTGGGATTTGCACCCACGAATACAGGTTTTGCAGACCTGGAGCTTACTACTTGCCGACCGTGCCACAGTAAAGGTTCTTACTCCTTGCAGACAGGCAAGGTGCAACATTGAGAGAACGCGAAATGTTACTACTTGCCGACCGTGCCGAGAGCGCCCTAACTATATCATATTCATTTGCATGTTACAAGTATAATAATTACAATAAAAGATATGGTTGATTTACACACACATACGAATAACAGCGACGGGATGTTGTCGACGCGCGAACTATTGGAACTCGCAAACAAGTCTGGGATTTCTGTTCTTTCGATAACGGACCATAATTCTGTTCAGGCGTACAAAGAACTTGGGGACGTTTATAATGGCAAACTCGTGACAGGGGTAGAGTTAAGTGCTTTTGTTGGTAAACAGTTTGTTGATGTTTTGGGATACGGAATTGATGTTGCCAAAGTGGAAAAAGAGATTAAAAACTATACCCTTTTAAAAACTACCCCGATTTCAAAGCAAGTCACCGAGGATGTGCTTAAAAAACTTGGTATTGATGCGAAGTTAGAACTCTCGGACGTCACACCAAACGGATACACGCATATTGCGGTTGTCAAAAAATATGGAGAGCAAATGATAAAAGTCGACCCGTCATTAAGCCCATTGAATTCTTCCCAGTTTCTTCGCACAAACATGGTAAACCCAAAGTCAAAATGGTTTGTTGACCTGTCGCACGTGTACCCAGAACTTTCCAAAGCGGTCGACATTATCCACAGGTGCGGTGGCTTGGCGTTTCTTGCTCACCCATATCATTACCCCGATGTTGACTATGTTTTAAACTACGCAAAAGATTTTGTTGACGGGATAGAGTGTTTTCACACCACCGCGGACAAAGAGAAAAGAGAGTACCTTGTTAATTTTTGCAAGACAAACAATTTGCTTGTAACAGGCGGAAGTGATTTTCATTTACCGAATGTGCAGCGGCTTGGGTGTCCGTACACACAGGGTTTTGCTGGGTGGATTAAAAATTTACGTATCAATAATAATCGTCTTTTAACCCAAGCAAAAAATCCGCCGAAACATTAAAATGTTTTGCAAATTTTATAACCGATTCTACACTTGGCGAACCCTCACCAGACTCCCATCGACTGATACTTTGTTGGGGCACACCCGTTTGCCGTGCCAATTCGCTCATGGATATGTCGCGGTCTGTTCTCAGTTCATTAAGTCGTTCACAAAATACTTTCATATTAAAATTGTCACACATATTTGGGTAAGTGGTTTGTGCTACACAATTTTAGGTAGATAATATCATATGAAACGCGTGTTGGGTTTTTTGTTTCCGAACTGTACGTGCTTTGTTTGTCTGGGCGAACTTAACGCGACCGACAACGGTTTTATGTGCGTCAAATGCGCCGAGGATTTATCAATCAACACTGAACCCTTAGCCCTCGCCGATACAAAAGCCAAAAAGTTTTTTAAAGCCGCACATTCTGCTTTCGTATACGACGGTTTGATTGTACCTGTTATTTTGCGACTTAAGTACGGTGACAATGCCCAGGTCGCCGAGGGACTCTACCCTTACATGGTTGCGACACTCTTGAAAACCGAGGCTGTTCTTGGGGACTTTGTTTTGGTTCCCGTGCCCCTTTGCAAGAAACGATACAGAAAACGCGGATATAATCAGGCGGAATTACTCGCCAACCACATTGCTGAGGACATGGGTCTAGTGGTCGATACAAATGTTTTGGTCAGAACAAAAAATACTGCCCCTCAAAAACAAATGTCAGTAAAAGAGCGGCAAGAGAACCTCCGCGGTGCATTCGCAGTAAAGGACGATGCCGATGTGCAAGGCAAAAAATTTCTAATCGTGGATGATGTTTTTACAAGCGGAACTACGGTTAATGAATGTGCGCGGGTGCTAAAACAATCTGGGGCAAAAGAGGTTCATGTTATTGTCCTCGCGAGGGTTGTGAACTAATCATAGTTATCCACAATTTGCAGATACTTTTATGTGCAACAAAAATTTTTGACGGGGGCGTTAATCCTGGCGGGGGCGGGCATTTTTTGTCGGCTTTTGGGCGTTGCGATTCGTATCCCACTGACGCACATAGTCGGAAACTTTGGGATGGGGATTTACCAAATGGTTTTCCCGTTGTACGCGCTTTTACTTATTACATCGTCGGCGGGCTTCCCTGTTGCCATTTCGCGCATGATAGCGGCTGGCGAGAACCCAAAACGTATTTTGCTAAACTCGGTGATACTGTTGGGGCTTGTGGGGGCGTTGGTCACTGCGCTATTCATGATTTTGTCCTACCAAATCGCAGGGGCGCAAGGCAACGGTGATGTAGGCGTCATTTATTTGGCGATTGCGCCGAGTGTCTTTTTGGTTTGTATAATATCTGCGTTTCGAGGTTACTTTCAGGGGCTTCAAAATATGGTTCCCACGGCCATTAGCCAGGTCATTGAACAAGTCGTTAAACTTGGGGTTGGTTTGGGGCTTGCTTTTTGGTTTGCGCAATACAGTGTTATTTGGGCGGTGTTTGGGGCGATACTTGGGGTTACGATTTCCGAGGTTGTGGCGCTCTGTTATTTGTTTTTGCACTTTTTGCTCTCGAAACCGCAGGAGCAAAACTTTTCTCAGATTCCGAAAACCGCAGGCTCCTCTATACAAAATAAAGAGGAGCCTCGCACCACGAAATCTTCGAAAAGTCTTGCTCCTGCGATTTCATCAACACGTGTGCCAAAAACGGAGGGCGAGCGGTTTGTGTCGCTTGGCTTGATGTGGAAGATAACAAAAGCCTCGGCTCCCGTGACCTTGATGGCCGCGATTTTTCCGTTGATTTTGGTTTTAGACAGTATGTTTGTTATAAACATGTTGGTGCGCTCTGGCATAGAACACCGTGAAGCCACAAAACTGTTTGGTATTTCTTCGGGGGCGGTTCATACGCTTATAAACCTGCCTGCGATGTTGGGTGTTGCCGTTGCAACTGCGATTGTTCCCACGGTGTCGGCGCTCTTGAAACAAAAGAAAACAAAGGAACTCCGTGACAAGATGTCAGATGCGGTAAACTATACGCTCTTGATATCCGTGTTTTTTGCTATTTTTTATTTTGCGTTTGCAAAAAAAATCATCGACCTACTTTATCACAGCGCGTTTGCGGAATATCCCCACCATTTAGAATTAGCAAGAAACCTGTTGATGATAGAGAGTTTGGTTATTATCTTTTTGCCTATAAGCGCGATATTCACAGCAATGTTACAAGGCGCGGGTAAACCTACAAAGCCCCTTATTGCCCTACTTGTAGGTGGGGCAATCAAAATTGTTGTACAATTTTCGCTTATCGGAACACCTGTTGGAATCTATGCCGTGTCGATTGGGAATGTTTTGTGCTTTGCGGCGGCGTTTGTATTGAACATTATATTTGGACTCCAAGAAATAAAAATTCGCGAAAATGTTTTAAAAACCTTGCCAAAGTTGATATTTATTACAGGGGTTTTTACCCTTGGCACGTTTGCGCTTGCGTCGGTTTTGCCAGACAATCGGTGGTGGGTCGTCTTGGCAGGTGCTTTGTGCACAATTTTGTGGGTCATTTTAATTGCATTTTTTAAACTTGTGCGGTTAAATAAATTACACCCTAAGGAGGTAGTAAAACATGAAACAATCTGAGTTCATAGAAATCTTGGCAAGTCGCACGGATTTGCCAGTAAAGGAAAGTTCAAAAATCGTTGATGACTTTTGGAGCATTATTGTTGAAACACTTAAAAAAGGCGATGAAGTTGTTTTTAAGCACGGCAAGTTTGTGCTTGTGAAAAAGGCAGCACGCGAAGGGCGCAATCCACTCACGGGCGAAACCGTTAAAATTGCGGCAAGTGTTGCTCCAAAATTCAAACCTGGCAAAAAACTTAAAGACGACGTTAAGGCATAGGGTCTTTTTCTATTCTGTATTTTTCGCCTGTCATACGGAACAAACAGGCGTTGACACTGCGGACAATTTCTTTTAGATGTTCGGTGATTATTTTTTGGCGTATTCGCTCGCGTTCTTCTGGACTTATTTGCTCCTGTTTTTTTCTTCCCATAAAACCATACTATAGGACAACAAGCCATATGTCAACACAATAGGACATAAAGTACTATATAATTATGGAAATATTTTCAACAAGATTGAAAGCAGTGCTTGAAAAGCGTGGCTTCTCACAAAGAAAATTTGCATCTGTACTCGATGTTGACCAAACAGCGGTCTGCAAACTTTGCAATGGTCAACGATTACCCTCCGTAACGATGTTATTGCGAATATGCGAATTTCTGGATGTTTCAGCGGATTACTTGTTGGGATTGACCGACGAATTTTAATAAAATGCTCCCGTGACAAATATGACTACACGAAACGAGGTGTAACCTTAGTAAACCACACGAAGTGTGGGAACATATTGTACGGGCGAGGGGGTTTTGACTTCACAAATTCGGTCAATAACAATTACATGGAAAACATAATGAACATGCCAATCGAAACCGAACTGTCCGACCAAGACATTGTGAATTTGTTTATGGGGCTTGTGCGCCTTGTAAAAAGACAACAAGAACAACGAATTGCACAACTTGTGGCGCAACTCGACGAAGTCATAACAAAGGTTTCGGGCAAGTAGTTCGCATGGGGTCTATTTATTAACGTGTTGGTTGATATAGTTTTCAAGCCCAATTTTGCGCTCTGAGGTCGTGCCTGGGCGTTGGGAGAACTTTGTTTTATTTACAAAATCCGAAAAGACCTCTCCCCTGTTTGAAAAAGTATCAAGTGTTTCAATGCCGTGTTTTTTGCACTCGGCAAACATTTGCTTGCTACGGTCAATATTGTGTTGTGCCTTTTCCAAGAGTTTTTCATTGGTAAAATAAAACGTCGGCTCTTTGTCTGTGTCGTTTTTACGAACGGCATCGAACCATTGCCTAGGCGTCGCATTAGGGCAACCCAAAACGACGATTTTGAAAACCTTGGGGTCGAAAAGGTTGCGCGCCTGTTCAAGTGACAGAATACCGCCCTCGATAACAACATTCATGTCGCCATAGCCCAATATTGTTTCGGCATATGTTGAAACAAAGCGCGCGAAACTCTCCTTGCCATTGTCGGTGGATTGCAGGTGCGCAATTTCAAGGTGCGGAAAAACTTCTTGGAACGCGGTCATAAGACAGTCCGTGTGAATCAATATACATTTGTGCTTCTTTGCAACAAGTGTCGCCAAAGTTGTTTTTCCGTTACGACCAGAGCCCAAAATTATCAATCCGTTCATCTGCTCACCCGTCAACCCGTTCGCGTATTGCGCGTTTGACCTTTTGGATTATGTTGTCTATTTTCTTTTTGGGCAGGTCGAAAATCTTGCTGATTTCATCATATGAAAAGCCCTCAATGTACGAATTGAAAATTGCGCGGTCTATGTCTGCGATGTGGGTTGCCAAGATTTGTTTGATTTCGATTAAACTCACGCGTTGGTCCAAAGAATATTCTGCGGACGCGGATTCACTGTCCACATCTTGGCTGGTGTCCCGTTTTTTTCTCAACAAATCAATAAAGCGGTTTTTAATAATGCGCGTGGCATAGGCTTCGATTCTTATATTTTTTGATTCGTCAAAAGTCTGTATAGCCCTCAAGTATGCAATCTGCCCTTCTTGGAACAAATCTTCTTCCTCGTTTTGGCTGTTCGCATATTTCCGCGCCAAAACACGGACAAGCCTCTCATCAATTTTATATTCCGTCACTTGGACTTCCTTTGGCGGTTAATCTCGTACAAAATCATGGCTGTCGCATTCGCGACATTTAGACTATTTATTTTTCCGTACATTGTGATTGAAACGCGCGCGTCGCAAAGTTGCCGTGTCAACTGGCTGACCCCTGTGTTTTCACCCCCCATTACGATTGCGATTGGGCCACTCATGTTTGTTTGAGCCACATCTATCCCGCCTGCTTCTGCGGCAAAAATCCAAAAGCCCTTTTTCTTTAGGTTTTCAATCTCGGTGTTGATGTTGACGACCTTAGAGATGTGCATATGTGTTGTCGCACCCGCGCTGACGCGAATGACAGTTTCGTTGACCGACACACTGCGGTTCTTTGGAATCAAGATACCGTCCACGCCCATGCACTCGGCAGTACGAATTATGTTGCCAAAATTGTGTGGGTCCTCGAGCCCATCCAAAATCAAAATCAGGGGTTGACTCCCCTTTTTGTAGGCGTCATTAACAATCTCGTCAATGGAATAGTATTTATAATCCGTCACGAGCGCAATAAAGCCCTGATGATTTTTTGTCTTTGACATACGGTCAAGTGCCGCCTTGTCCACAAACTGGTACTGAACCCCGCTGTGTTTGATTTTGTTTACAAGACCTTGGTCAGTCGTGCCTTTTAAAATAAAAATCTTGTCAATTGTCGAGTTGCCTATGATGCACTCTGTCACCGCGTTTTTTCCTTCGATTAACATAGCATCAGTATACATATATATTTTTGTGAACACAATTAATATCAAACTAAATTACACAGGCGAAGTTCTTTTAAACAACGAGTTCCGCACCAACGCGCCCCTTGACATAACTTGGTTTCCGAACACCGACCTTTTCATTGACACGGGTTTTGAAAAAATCACGGTGAACGAACAAGCCGACGCGGTGATAACACCAAAAGTTCCGACCTCCGAATTGGAAGAAATCCCGTGCAAGAGTTTGCGCCTTGTAAAAAACAATGTGGCGCGGTATTTAATTGTTGATGAAAAGTTTGCGTACAAGTTACCGACGGAGTGAGCATTAAAATTTATCTGTGCGCCCCAACAAATAATCCGTCGACACGTCCAATAATTCACTTATGCGCGCAACCATTACGGCGGAGGGCATACGCTTGCCGTTACAATATTGCCAAACTGTCGGTTGTTGCACACCAAGCATTGTCGCAAATTTATTTTGCGATATATCATGCTTGTCCAAGACACTTTGAAGGCGTTGTGCAAAGATTTCCACACTCACATATTACAGTATGCTATAAGTACTTGACTTATAGACATTTGTTATGATAGCGTATTGTTATGGAAACAAAAGATAAAGAGCAAACAGTTGCAGACGAGTTCAGCGAAGAAAAAAGAAAAGCCGCAAGGCAAAACATAATCGTAGGACACCTAGAATTAATAGTGCAAAACGTAAACGTTTGTTTGTCGCGAATAACAGGCGACAAGTTCGTAAAAGAGAAAAAGGAATAGTCTATTTTCGTCTTGCCGTGTATAGCCACCTAAAATAAATCGCCCACACGGAGATAAAAGACAAAACAAATATTACAACCAACGCGGTTTCGTGAATAAACAAAGCCAAAACGCTTAACATCATGAGTGCCAAAAACTCGGTAAAGCACAACACCATTTCTTTTGACGTTGTGAATATAATCGGGTCGGTGGACTCAGTTGTTGCTTTTTGAACCAAAACGTTTACGGAGGTGTCATGGATTCGTGCCGTAAACACCAACCAAATTCTGCCGAACGTTACAAGCCATATCGTAAAGTTCACAAATGCCAAAATCAAAGATGCCGTAGACCTTAATATTGTAGAAAACAAAAAGGCTTTTCGCCCGTACTTGTCTTTGCTCCGACCAAAAATATATATTGCAATTATCTCAACAATTGCCGCCGCAATGACAATGTACGCGACTGTGGCTATGTCGCCAACCAAAAGATAAATAAAAAGCGCGATGATTGCACCCTCAATTATCGGGAAGGCTTGGAGCGACATTTGCGGTATATACCTTGAAAAAGATTTATCAAAAAAGTTTTTGTACGGTTCACGCAGTTTGTATTTTCGGGTGGGCTCTTGTTTTCTCATAAGAAAATATATTGGGACAATTGTCGCCAGCAAAATAACAATCATAAAGATATAAAGCGCAAAAGCATAATCCATTAACAACCCAACAAGAAGCGACGCGGGAATGATGCTTAGTGACGATACTATCATTATTTTTGCATTTGTCCGCCCCCTTGTTTTGTCGTCTATGAACGTCGCTTTGACCATGTGACCTATGGGGTGGTTTATCCCGCCCGCCAAAGCCAAAAATATAAACGAAAGTACAAATGTCACAGCACTAAAATCACCCAATAAAAGTAATAGGCTCCCTACGGCAAGTGATGCGTTGCCAATGGCGTGGCTCCAGACAAATCCAATCCGTGAAACAAGAAATGGACTAAGCGGAGAGAGCAAACCCATGAGCCCGAACATTAACCCAATGAACAAGAGTATAAAAGATACATCAAACCCCAATCTGTACAAGAGCACGGCCGAAAACACAGAGGTGACGTTCTTTCCTGTGCGCATTAAAAATGTGTGTAAATACAAAAGTGCGTGATTTTTGTTCAAGGCGACCTCAAAGCAAAATCTTGGATATTGTATAAAGGTCGGTTGATTTCTCGCGCCCCGTGAGTTCCACCCTCACAGCCTGCGTGAACTCGCGCACGTTTTTAAAGCCAAAATCTGTTGCCTTTTCTTTCACAAGCGGAAACCACGTATCTTTGTCCGAAACCCCGCTGATGAGTTCGGCATATTTTTTTAACAAAGGCGTCATTTTTACGGGCTTGAACAAATAATCAAACTCGGTCAAAATTTCGCTGTACTTGCAAATGTCTTTTCGCGGTCTTTCGGTTCCTCGGTCAATCGCCAAAAGGGTAAACACGTTTTTGTATTGTTCTTCGCTTAATTTATCCCCAAAGTGGTTTCGCACCTCGGGTTCAAGTTCTTTCATCGTCATCTCGGCGATAATATTTCGTGCAATAGAATCCAACTTGTCGCGGTCAAACAATGGGCTGTTGGAACCAATTTTTTCACTGCGAAAGTTGAACTTGCGCCAATCGACATTTGGATTTTGCTCTCTCCAAATTTCGTAGTCCGTATTGTATATCGTCAAAAGATATTCAATAACCGCACGGGTCGGATAACCCTCGGTCAAAAAGTTTTCAACAAGGGCTTCTCGGTCTTTGCGTTTAGAGAGTTTTCGCTTGTTCCCATTGTCCAATATACAAATTACAGGGATGTGGCAATACTTCCACGCGGTAGGAATTGTTTTTTTAAAAACATCTTTGTTGTAAACGGCGTTGTAGAGTTGAATATGCTCGTTCGTTGAGGCAATCCATTCCTCCCCGCGCACCGCAACGGTTGTTCCCATTTCGGTGTCGTCGATAATGTGACCGAGGCTATACGGCGGCAAACCGTTTGATTTCAAAATTACAGGGTCGCGGTCAATCGCAGGCAAAGACATTGCCCCCCGCGCCATATCATCCCACTTGATTGGTTCTTTGTTTTGTGGCGCCCTCAAACGAATCGCCCCGTCGTCGTGATAGGCCAAATTTCTTTTAACCAAATCCTCGGCGACTTTTTTGTATATGTCACCACGCTCTGATTGTCTTAAAATATTCTTTGGGTTGTCAAAAACAATACCAAATTTACCAAGCCCCTCAAGCAAACGCTTCTCCGCACCCTCGATTGTTCGGGCGGTGTCTGTGTCATCAATGCGGATTAAAAACTTGCCGCCCGAGGCCTTAGCCATCATGTAATTAACCAACGCCATCCCAAGCGTCCCTATATGCAATTCCCCAGTCGGGCTTGGTGCGATACGGAAAACTTGTTTAGCCATAAAAAACCCCGTCGCTATGCGACACCCCCTTTAATAAGGGGGAATTTTTTAACAGAGCCATTCCCCTTTTCGTAAAGGGGGTCACCGAGTTGTCGCCGACAGAGCGGTTTGGATAGGGGGTTTTATTTTCTAATCTCATTTCAAAATTCTCCTTTATTACATCGGCAATTTTTCTGCCCTAAGTGCATTGACCTGCGTAATAGCCTCGTTCGTAGCCGCAATAATCAAATCCTCTAGCATCTCGACATCATCGGGGTCGACAACATTTTTGTCAATTTTCATGTTGACGACTTCGTAAGCACCGCTCATTTCAATGGTGACCATTCCGCCACCTGCTGTTGCCTCAACACTGGTTTCCGCCAACTCCTCTTTTGCGCGCTCAATTTGCGCCTGTGCTTCTTTTGCCTGCTTCATCATTTGCTGCATGTTCATGCCGCCCATTCCGCCAAAGTTTTTCATTCCCCCTCCTTATATACAAAGCGTGACTTTACATCCGCCCCAAGAAATGTTTTTGCTTTTTCCGCCAACCAATCCATAGCCTTGTTAAGTTCTTCTTCCGACCCAAAAACATCCTCGAAAACAATAACGGCGTTTTTTGTGTTTTCGGTGAGTTTTGTAATATCACTCTCTCTATAATTAAAATTCCTGCACACGACTATATCGCCGCTTTTGTAAATGACTTCGCCATTGTTTGGATTTTCAACACCACCTCCAAGTGGCAAAAACTCCTCGGTCCCCTCCGCTATTGTTAATTCAAGCGGTGCTTTCATCATATCCGTGTCCTCGCCCCCTGCAGGGAGTTCGAACCTAAGCGACGCCAAATTATATAAATCCACCAAAGCATTGATTCGATACAAACCCTTTCCGCCGACAATGCGCCTAATAAGTGCCTCGATTGAAGAGCGTGCTTTTTTCTCGCCGAACTTTTTGTATATCTCCCGCCAAGATTTAACCAATGGATATTCCGCCAACTCG
Organism: Bacillota bacterium; assembly: GCA_009787915.1. Taxonomy (GTDB): domain Bacteria; phylum Bacillota; class Clostridia; order Christensenellales; family UBA1242; genus WQSK01. The sequence continues at coordinate 7,450 of WQSK01000002.1, read as the reverse complement.
ACCCCGTCAAACTTTTTAGCAAGGTCTTTTGTTATCAAAGCCAATTCCGTATCAAAGAACTTGCCGACATCCGCCTTGTTGTTTATACCCGATAATTCAAGTACGCCGATTTTCATGGTCGGTGCGATTTCAAAAACTTTTGCGTTTATACTGAATTTCATAAAATATTATACCTCAACAAAAAGCCTATCACCAAACAAATTGCCAAGTTTTTGCTCCATAGTTATATGCGCATTTTTGGACTTTGGACGGTAGTGAATTTTAACTTTGTCCGAATCAAACACCGCCTGGTTCTTAACCAACATATCGTACGTAGATTTGACCTCTACATATATGTTAATTGCGTCGTGTGTAAACGTAACATCGAGGTTACTTATAACCGACAAAATTACTTCCTCGCTCGCATCTCTTAGGCGTTTAAGGATTTGCGCCCAATCACTTCGCGTTTCCATCTATGCCTGCCACCAAACACGTGTTTTCAAAACTCGCACGCGGGTCAACCGAGTTTTTAATTGATAACTCCAATTCACTGAACGAACGAAATATTGCCATATAGTCCTCACCCTTGATAATCCGTTGTTTAATTTGCTCCAACATATTTCGGACAAGCAACCCTGCATTAACACCGCGTTCAAAAATCTTTCCGCAAGTTTCAATAATCTTTTTAAAGTCGCACTTTTTTACCGAATCAAGAAGTGCGTTCAAAACCTCAGGCGGTACCGACCCCAAAACCATCGCAACGGTGCTCCCCGTTATTTGCGACCCGTTTGCAAAACTTGATATTGTTTCAAGAAAAGACAACGCGTCACGATATGCCCCCGCGGCGGCCGTTGAAATCAGTGCGATAGATTCTTTGTCAATCAAAATGTTTTCTTTTTTTGTAACGCGCTCTAAGAGTTTCGCCACATCTTTTTCGCTGGCTGAACGAAAGTCAAACCTTAGACACCTGCTTTGCACCGTCGGTAAAATTTTGTGAGGTTCGGTTGTACACAAGATAAAAATAACGTGTGACGGGGTTTCCTCCAATGTTTTCAAAAAAGCATTAAACGCCGCCCCTGAAAACATATGAACTTCGTCAATGATATAGATTTTGTACTTGCCGCGAACAGGCGGGTATTTTACTTTGTCGGTGATATCCCGAACATCTTGGACAGAGTTATTGCTTGCTGCGTCAATTTCAAAGATATCAAGAACGTCTGTGAGTTCACTCGCAAAAATCTTGGCTGTTGTTGTTTTTCCTGTTCCGCGACTCCCGCAAAAAAGATATGCGTGCGAAACTTTGTTCCCCTGAATTTGGTTGTGCAAAATTTTAACTATGTAATCTTGCCCAATCATGTCCCCAAATTTCTGCGGACGGTATTTTCGGTAGAGTGATGTTGTGCTCATAAAAAACAGTATCAGAAATTCACGTGGAAAGCAAGTATATACGCAAAGACTGTGAAAACCGATAAAATTTCAAAGATTGGGGCGTATTTGTTTTTGAAAACTCCGTGCGTGAATATGTGGATAACCGCTATGCCAAGCGCCAGAAAAAACACCAAGCCTATTGCCCACAGAAATTGGTACAGCACGAAGTTCATACTATAATAGTATTAAAATAATTATTTGAACATGTTTTTAATACTGAAATTTTTGGAAACCGTGTTTGTGAATTTAATAGAATCTATGGTTCCAGTAATAATGAGTTGTTCTTCTTTTATATCAAGGTGTTCGACGGATAGGTTGGAACCAGATATAACAACACCTGTTTCACCCAAAGAGGCAACGACCATGTTCGGTTCCGTTGATTTGACTTTTTTGATTCCAGTAAGCGAGAGTTCTTTTCTGTTAGTTAATGTTAGGTTTGATTGAGAGTTGTCCATATAGATATATATGTTATTATATAGTATTAGTTTAATTAGGGGTGTTATACTTGTGGATAAGTGGATAAGTTTGTTATTTAGAACAAAAAATAGTACGCGGCTACTGCCCCAGCCAGTGCTGCGACAACACCGAAGATTAAAAAACCGATTTTTCTGAAACTCACAGGGTACTTACCCACAATTTTTCCACTTGTTCCGTTGACGTAGAAGTTGTAGGTCTTTCCGCGGTACTTGTAATGCGCGATATATATTGGCAACAAAATATAGTTGAACTTCTTTTTGTTAAACGAAAGATTGATAGAAAGAGTTTGCACAAGGTCAGCGTGGTGGTTTCGAACAACATCGCGTCGGATGTCACGCTTGATTTTTTCGGTGAATTCCTTGAAACAATCTTCCAAAAGACGTGAATAGTGCTCTGTCGGAATCCCTGCGAGATAGTCGGTCCTATAAGGTTGTACCTCGCCCAAAGAAAAAGGGTTTAGGGTTTTAAAGTTGATTGGGGAAATACTTTTTGAACTTTGGATTAGATAGTCTGTATAGTGGCGTCGTAAAACCCCATTGACGCGAAAGTACCTTATAACGCTTGATGTGATGATTTGGCCATGACGGTTGCGTGTTTGTCGCATAACGCGCCGTCCAAGGGTTCCATCGTAAAAGCCATCTGCTTCCGCCGAAAAAGACCATGAAGGAATATAGATTGGGTTAAGTCGTTCCCTTACGTCTGTGCGTTTGAAAACACCTGGGGCGAAAGGGCGGCTTTTCATCCAGTTTGCAAACATTTGATGGATTTGGGCTTTGTCCAATGTAAATGGTATAATCCCGTCAGGTTGTATTCCGCATAAATCTTCAGTAGCAACAACAGATGTGTTTCCGCAAAAATTACAAATTTTGTTAATCGCGGTTCGGTCCAAAACTTCGGTAGAGCCACAGCCTTGGCACCGCACAACCGTCCCATCTGTGCGCAATGTGTGGGTGCGCATAATTTCGTCCGTGAGTTCACGCCTCCAAATAGCATCATCATTGTCGATAAGTTTGACCGTTTGGCAATGTCCGCAAGCCAAAACTCCGTATTCAATGTCGAACTTCATCTGAGAGCCGCAAGACCCGCATTGGTGGGTGGAAACACTTGTGGTTTCGACCTCGTTAAAGTTCTCAGAGTTTTGTTCCATATTGTTTCTCCAAAATATCTTTGATTTTACAAACGGTGTCCTCTAGGGTCGTGTTGTTTTCAATAATGTGGTCGGATTCGTTTTTGAATTTACTCCGTGATTCATATGTCAAAAGGCGTTCTTCAACGGTCTTGTCGCCAATAGCGATAAGTCTTTGACGCAAAACTTCGGTATCAACGGTGATGAAAAAAGCAACGACCAAGTCTTTAAAGATTTTTCTCAAAACACGAATGCCATAAATATCTGTGGTGACAATGGCGATTTGGTTGTTTTGGGAGATGATGTTGTCGATTACTTTTTTACTCATCCCCCTATAGGTTCCATGGAACTCGGATTGTTCTATGATTTCACCGCTCTCCCTCTTTTTGAAAAAGGTTTCATTATCGGTAAAAAAATAATCCACGCCCTCAACTTCACCTGGGCGCATGGGGCGCGTACAGAAATTAACAATTTTTTTTGTCTTTGGACACGTCGCCAAAATAGTGCGAATAAGCGCGTCTTTGCCTACCCCGCGCGGCCCGTCGAGAACGATAATCTTAATCATTATACGGAATCACATGAAAGTGCAAATGGAAAACTTCCTGGAGCGGTGCACCCGTGTTTTGTACGACTTTTATTGCTTTTGCTCCGCCCGTTTTAAGGTTACGCGTAACCAAACGGACGGCGTTCATAACATGAAGAAGTGTGTCCTGGTCACAATCCAAAAGGTTTTCGCAATGCTTTTTTGGAATAACAATAGTATGCCCAGGGCGTTCTGGCGCGATGTCCAAGATTGCCATTGTGTATTCATCGTCATAGATAATTTTGCTGGGTAAACTGCCTTCGGCAATCCTACAGAATATGCAATTTGACATAACTTTCAATCTCCTTTGTTTTGATTCTTTCTTGCTTCATCGTGTCGCGGTGGCGGATGGTAACACTTTTGCCCTTAACAGAGTCAAAATCCACGGTGATACAAAAAGGTGTTCCAATCTCGTCTTGTCGGCGATAGCGTTTGCCGATGCTCGCGGTATCGTCGTAGGTACAGGCAAAGTGCTTTGACAACTCGCGACACAGTTCGTAGGCCTGTTCGCCCTGCTCCTTTTTTTGGAGGGGCAAAACCGCAACTTTGTACGGAGCAATCCGCGGATGTAATTTTAAAACTACACGGGTGTCGTCGTCAACTTTTTCTTCGTGATACGCGTCATGCAAACAAACAAGCACCGAACGATTAAGCCCCTGCGAAGATTCAATTACCGTAGGAACAAACTTTTCGTTCGTCACAGGGTCGGTGTATTCAAGGGATTTTTTGCTGTGGTTGATGTGTTGTGTCAAATCAAACTCGCTTCGGTGGTGTGTTCCCGCCAATTCTCCCCAGCCAAATGAAAAATTATAATCAATGTCGCACGCCATCTTTGCATAGTGGCACAAAGTTTCGTGGTCTTTGAACCTAAGGTTTTTTTCGTTAATACCCAAAACTTTGGTGTTAAACTCCCAAGCGAGTTTCTTGTAATCCTCATAGAATTTCTTGGCGTCTTTTGCGTGACAAAACTGTTGATGCTCCATTTGTTCAAACTCGATAGTTCTAAAAATAAAGTTCCCTGGTGTTATTTCGTTTCTGAATGCTTTACCAACTTGCCCAATCCCAAAAGGGATTTTCATGCGCATAGAGCGTTGAACATTCGTGAAATTAACAAACTGGTTCTGCGCGGTTTCTGGTCGGAGGTAAACAGTATCTTCTTGCCCCTCGACGACTCCGCGATTTGTTTTGAACATAAGGTTAAACTGGCGGATTTTTGTCCAATCGGTTTTTCCACAAGTCGGACATTTGACCTTGTTGTCATCAATCCATTTTTCAAGCCACTCGTTCGGCTTAAAATCCGCGCTCACTTTACCTTTGCTGTGCTTTTCTATCAGGTGGTCTGCGCGATGTCGGGTTTTACAAGATTTACAATCAATAAGCGGGTCATTAAAACCATCAACGTGACCCGAGGCTTTCCAAACTGCCGAGTTCATTAAAATACCGCCGTCAAGTCCAACACTTGTTGGGTTTTGCTGGACAAAAAATTTCCACCATTCGCGTTTGATGTTTTCTTTTAACTCGGCACCAAGGGGTCCAAAGTCCCACGTGTTTGCAAGTCCGCCATAAATTTCACTGCCAGGGAAAACAAAGCCACGGCTTTTGCAAAGTGCTGTGATTTTTTCAATCGTAGTCATGTAACCATTGTACACCAATTATTGCGGAGGAACAACAATATTCACGCGAAAATTTGGGTTCATTACAAACTCTTGGTCGTTAAAGTTTACCGCAATTCGGAAGTTTATTACAAACGTTTGTTCCTCCGTAGTTCGTCCTGCCCCTTGCACCAAGATAAGACCCGTGCTCCCGACCTCGGGGTTTATGCACTCGGCAAACAGACCTATTGGAACTGTGGGGAGACCAAGTTCTGTGATTGAAAAGCGATTATACTCGTATCGATACTCCTCGCCGATGCGCTCCCTGCGAATAGAGTCAAATACGACCTGCCCGAAAATTTTGAATTGGATACGTGCGCGATATCTGATGTCATTGCCCAGCGGGGTTTGTGTGTTTACAAACTCCTCGTGACGGATGACGGATGCGGGAACCCACGCGTCAGGTGAACCAGGGTTTCTTTCAAGCCTTGCTGTAAATTGAGTTGCGTGCTCTGTCAAAACAATTCGGACAAAGATAAACCTTGTAGGCATATTCCCGCACTCGACGGCTATGACAATGCGGTCTACGTCGCGGTCTGGTTCGGGGCTGTGAAACTCAAACATTCCGCCGACGGGGTTTAATTCTATGTATGTAGACCCCCCAGACATAATGGTTTCATCACGAATTGTTATAAGGTGCGACCCCGTGGACAAGCGAACTTGTGCGGTTTGAACAAAAGGTATCGTGTTTATACGAAGAGGGGTTTTTAGGTCTGTGACGGTTAGGTGCCACCCAAAAAAGTTTCCTCCACCGTCTGCGTCAACGACTGTGCCTTGGTGTACGTTTTGAGCGATGACCTCGATGTTTTGAATATTTGGTGAAGCCGCACCCGAGGCCGTCATTCCGATACCAACAAAAAATATCAACGCAAAAACAAGGGACAACCCCCACCCGACGAGTTTACCCCGTCGGCTGTTCCCGAATTCAAGAAGCCTATCCATTTTCCCCATGTATGTTCTTAGTATGTACCAAACTGGTGTCATTTAGCAACAAAAATCGACACATGTTTTACGTTCTTGTGGTTGGGAATTGTATTATTTTTGGTCCGCCTTCAAGGTCGCCAACTTTGTTAAGTTTTTGGTCGGCATCAACCTCCTGTGCGTTTGCCTGGATTTGTGCCACGACGTGTTTAAGCCCCTCTCCGAACAACGCTAGAGCATCAACCATGCCCTTAATCCACGCTAAACTTAAATCAGTGGGACTATCCAGCATCGCGTCGCCAAAATCTGTCATACTCTCAACTACATCAATAAATGCAGTTTCACAACGTGCCGCCTGAGGGTTTGCGGACTTCTTTTTCTTTAATTCCTCAATTACTTCTCTTAATTCTTTCATTACATCAATCATAGCACATATAAATAGAAATGTCAACAAATGTCAAAACAAGGACAAAGTTTTTGTACGGGGTCGGGGCTTTCGGTTACGGGAGCATTGGACAAACCACAAGTTCTTTCCTCATGTTTTTTGGCACAGGTGTTTTGGGAATCCCAGGGACCCTTATGGGAATCGCAATTGGGATAAGCACCGTTTGGGATGCAACAACAGACCCTATTGTAGGCCACCTATCGGACAACACAAAAAGCCGACGATTCGGCAAACGTCACGGGTGGATACTTTTTGCGGGCATAGCGGTTGCGGTTGCAAACCTATTGTTGTGGTCTATCCCAAGTGGTCTTGGGATAAACGCAAAGTTTTGGCTCTTGTTCATTATGCTTTTATTAATGGAAACGTTTAACACGTGTTATTCCACACCGTATAGCGCGCTGGGCTTGGATTTGTCGCGGTCATACGATGACAGAACCGCGGTGCAAAACTTTCGCGCGGCATTTTCGTTTTCAAGTCTTTTGGTTCCGTCATTACTTATGTTGGTATTTTTGCGCGACCCGTCGCTGCCTGGGGGGTACATGGGGATTGCGTGGGTGACGAGTACGCTTTGCATACTTTGCGCGGTCATATGTTTTATCGGGACACGTCGGGCGCTTTCATCGGATGACTTTTTAGAGAGTCCAAAGCCATCTGACTCCGCGCGCGCTAAGAAGGGTGGGCTCTCGAGCATATTCGGCGAGTTCTTCGGTGTGATGAAACAAAAAAATGTTGCGCTCTTGATTTTTGGGTATGCCGTGAGTTTATCGGCGGGGGCGTTTATCACGAGTTTGGGGCTCCACGTGTTTACGTATACATTTGGTTTTTCAACAACACAGATT
>WQSK01000001.1 GCA_009787915.1 Bacillota bacterium | reverse complement strand
TTTTTCAAAATATCTTTTTCAACCGAACCCGAGTTCAACCCAACCCGTATTGGTATTTTATATTCTTTCGCCACGTCAACAACATGTTTGATTTTATCAAGTCCGCCCAAAGTCCCTGGATTAATCCGAATCTTGTCCGCCCCATGTCTAATAGATTCAACCGCAAGTTTATAATCAAAATGAATATCCGCCTCGATAGGTATGTTGATTTGTTTTTTAATCTCGGAAATAGCCTTTGCCGAATCCAAACACGGCACGGCGACACGTACAAGTTCACAACCCACACTCTCCAACGCCTTGATTTGCGCAACCGTGGCTCTTATATCTTTTGTCGGTGTGTTTGTCATTGATTGAATAACAATTGGGCTCTCACCACCCATTTTTATTTTCCCGACATTTATTACACGCGTGACTTTTGGCATTCCATCTAGGATAACAAATGTGCTCTTGATATTGCAAATTAAATGTGCTAGTTTAATTTCGATGAAGAAAGAAATTATGGAAACTTGTAGATGGGCGGAGCGCATGGCAATGCCCAACATTTTACATGAAGAAGTCGCCGACTTGTTTCTTGAACATTTTCCCGAAATGCTTATTAACGAAGCACGGAACTATGCTCTGTTTTTGTTAAACGAACGTGATGCCCGAAACGTTGTTGGGTACACAGACCAAAAGCGCGTCGATGCCTTTAAACAGGAGATGCGTTATATAGAGCAAAAATATTTTGTCACTGCAGACGATATCGTTAAAAAATATCAACTAATAGAAAAGTACAGAACTGCGCTACATGAATACAAAAAACTGCAAGATTATAAAATCAAACGTGAGAGTCAAAGAATCGACCTAAAACATCTTTCGGAAAAAGATTTGTGGGAATATCTTGAGTTTGCGACGAACGACTTTTTAATATCTGAAAAATTTGGAATGGACAAAACTGTTTCTGCCACACCAGAGTTTTTGGACTATGCAAAACGAAATGTAAGAAGTGACTTGAATTCACACCTGCGCAGAGGCGGTATAGTGCATGACTATGATGAACTCAAAGAACAATTGTCAAACGCAGAAGAATATTTTTTGTAAATATCAATCATCGTGGTTGGGTTCTGCTGAACTTTCGGCACAAATTTCGAGCATATTTTGGAGGAGGGTAAGAACCTCGCTTCTGCGAGAACCTTGTCCTCTCCTGCGCTTCGCTTGGAGGAGCATACGACGTAATAAACGAACTGTCAAGGTTGTTTATCTGCCGTGGCGTTGTTGGGAGGTTCATTATCTAAATAGGTTTACTCCGAATATGAAAATTATATTACCAGCGTCACTTGTAAATTTTCCGACTTTAATTATCAAAGCGTTCCTCGACTTGGCCGATACATCATTTTCAAACTTGAACCCAGTGATGTAGTCATTAAATTCCTTAATATGTGACTCTAACGCACATAAATCATCTTTACAAAAGCGCTCCGCATCCATTTTTTTGAGTGTATCTACTGTATTGCTTAACTTTCTAAACGCACTAACAACTTGCATGCAACATGTGAAATTTCTTATTTTAGCAGCCGATGTTAAATCATAAGCCTCGACAATAGAATCTATCTTCTCAAACATGGTTATAATCTTTTTAAGATACTCATATATAGTTTCTTTTTGCTTTTTCTCATCGGAGATTTTATTAGAAAACCAAAAAGACAGAAACATCGTTGCCACGGCAATTAGAATAATTGGTATACCTTCCGACAAAGAAATATGATAAAAAGACTCTTTGTTTATGTCAAGTCTCGAAGCAAGTACTAGCCAAACAATTAGAGAAATAATGATAAATATACCTATTATTAAAAATATCCTCTGTATTATTCTTGTTGACATTTCAAACCCTCTTATTCGCATCCAATATATATTTTCTGATATCATCTATCAAAGATGGCTCCTCTTTTGAAACAAAATCAAACATACCCACAACATTATCGTCTCTATAAATCCTTGCGAGTCCACCAAAAGATTCCTCGAGAAAAGAAACTGGATAGCCATACCCACCGTCAAGATTGACCATTATCTTTACACCATTAGCCTTTGCCTTATCGTAGTTAGGGATTAGGTGTTTATCCCTAAATTCCTCGCCAGAAAATTTACCATCCTTTTTATAGCGTGGACCCGGTATCTCAGTAAAGTCATGTGCGACATTTATCTTAATCTTTTCCATTAACATGCTTCTCCTTTCAATTTCACAGTGTCTACTTCCCAGTAGTATAGCGTACCATATAATTTATTTTTTTGCTCATCTTTTTTTATAACTAGATTATTATTTTCTTTATACAGTTCACACTTCGCCCTATTAGATAATATCACCATACTTTTAATATGTCCATATTCAATTTTTTGTTTAATATTTGGCAAGCCTTTGTTTCGATGCTTAAGTTTTGTAGTTGAACGAAATTCTCCGCCCTCCAAAGCAGACTCAATCAAATCTACTTGCCTAGCACCAAAAACCTTTTCTCCAAATCTCTTTTTAATGGTCGAAGGTATACTGCCACCTGTGTCAAGAAATACAAACTCAAATTTCGAGCTGCGCTTTTCGACAAACAAATACCAATCTTTTAAAAGATCTGTGTCATCAGTGTAAGCATGTGCTTTCGTGTTTTCCATAAGCTCTACAATAGTCTTCTGCAAAAATTTCGTTTCATTTCTAGTACACCCAATTTTGTCTATAACCCAATCGCATATGGCTTTTGCAAGATCTGATTTAACCTCTTTTCCATTTTTAATCGCAACCTTATCGGCGTTTTTGATAATATTATTTAAGCTATTAACGTAGCTAAGAAATCCTGACTCCATAAATACACGTCTTGCTCCATCTACTAGCGGGAGGTCTCCAGACCACCTAATACCTTCATTTTGATTCCGCTTGTCTCTAAGCATCGCGAGTAGGTACATTACTGCATCTGCTGTTGCATTTTTAATATTTCTAGCATCGATTTTTATCTTCATGCGCAGACCTCTATTCGCAATCATGAATTCACGAATACAGTGAAAAGTGCTCTTCACGTCTTCTGGATTACTAAGCAAGCTAAAATCCTCTGGAAGACTAAAACTCTTTTCTTTAATCTTTTGTAAGTGGCATCTATCAGTTTTTTTATATTTTTTTATTTTGATAGCTTCTTTCTTCCTACTAGTGCATGGTTTATGGTAACGGCGTTCAGCTTTACGCACTCCTTTCTTCCTACTTTTGCGTCTCAAATATTCTTTGTATCTAGGATTTTTCTTTCTCAAAATGCCTCCACCCAGATACTACCACGAATTCTACTCAAAGACAATATAAAATTATCTTCAAGTTTGGAACTATTTAGGTACTTACCACTTAACATCTATATAAAACATTTTTTCGGGCTTGCTTTGTAAATTAATATCGAATTTCAAACTTGTTTCAACTTTGGAACTTGCATTGTGAATTCGGAAAGAAATTGACCAACCATTATTCATTGTTAATATCAACGTGGTTTGTGATTTTTCTTTGAAATCAAACTCAATAATTCGCGTAGGTAATTCGATATTTGGGATAGTTATAGTTGGCTTGTTTTTACCGCTTGTGTTTAATGTGCCGAACAAGTTAAATGGAATAATCGTAGCAATGTTATTATTGCGGTGGATAAGTTTGTAATAGTCTTTCCCGTTGCTTCCAAGCAGATAGCGAATTAGATTTTCGGTTACGTCTTCGTTTTGAGAATTAAGTTTAATAAACTCATTTTTGAAAGCAGTTAATAACGGAACATATACGGCATTCTCCTTGCTTGGCAACTGCGACCACAATTTCCCGCAAGACTTTTCTTTTGACAACATGTCAAACAAAGGTTTTATTTCAGTGAAGTAATCTTTGGAACAATTTGCACCAAGCCAAAGTTTGCCAAAATCAATACTCATCGAAAGCCGTGAGTGTTTTAACGCCTCGTGGTTATGTTTAACCGAAACTCCGATTTCCCACTTGATTGAACGTCGGATAATCAGGACATCACGAATATCCCCACCTTTCGCCAAATTATCGGGTTGTAGCGATATGGTCAATTTATCATCTCCGTCGTCGGTTACTTTGGGTTCCATTTCAATAATTTTGCTCATGCCCGCTTTTGCGGATCTCAACATTTCGGCTTGCTCGTCTTGCGTGATTTCGTTATATCTTTGTTCTGCTATTTCAAGACTTGAATTCGCTATGATTTCAACTGGACGAATAGGCGTGACAAGTTCCTTTATCGCCAACACGCAAGCGTATTCATATGCCTTGCCTTTAATTGTTGAGTTTATTGTTGTTCTCATTTCAAATCTTCCTTTATCTTTTTTGCAATCGCATACGCTAGGTTTACTGGCACGGCATTACCCACCATTTTGTAACCGTCGGCAATGTCATTATAAATAAAAATAAAACTATCGGGGAATGTTTGTATTCTTGCACACTCACGCACGGACAACCGCCTATAATCATCTTCTTTACCGGGAACGAATATTCTTTTGTTTTGTTCGACAAAAAGCATTTTAGGGGCTTGTGGGTGGATAGGGGCGTGTCTGCCACCTGCTTGGATAGTGAAAGAAGGTTCGTCCCAAGAACGTACACGATTACGTGACATAAAGATTGTAGAGAATCCGCCATTCATATATTCGTGATTCGGAATTGGTAATTCAAGCCCCCATGACTTATTATGCTGTTTAGCAGGTTGGGCTTGTCGCAAATCCCATATAGCGTCTTTCAAATTTGGTTTATATTCTTGCACAGGTGGAAATTCAAACTTTTTATTTAAATCTTTTCTATATCCCACGATGATGACACGCTTGCGATTTTGAGGGACATCAAAATCATTAGCGTCAACAAGTTGCCAAGAAACATTATATCCTGCACTTTCAAACTCGGAAATAAACTTATCGAAATTAACTTTGTGTTTATCTAAAAGCATACCGCCCACATTTTCACACAAGAAAAACTTTGGCTTTTTATCTTTTAATATCCTAATATAGTCTAAAAACAATTTACCCCTATCGTCATCAATGCCACGCCCCGCACCGGCTTCACTCCAACTTTGACATGGCGGTCCGCCAATGATTCCGTCACAATCGGGAACTTCTTTGGGAGATACATCTGTTATGCTTCGTTTATCAAGTTTAGAATTAGGAAAATTTTTTTCATAAGTAGCCCAAATTGTTTTATCGTATTCATTCGCCCAAACAGTGTGAAACCCCGCTTTTTCAAAGCCAAGGTCAAGACCCCCAGCACCTGCAAAAAATGAAACGATTTTCATCGTTGTGATTGTACCATTAACCTTCTTAATTGTACACCCTAAAAACAATCATTCTGTCGTTCTCTTTGTGTTTGACGAGTTTTGCGTTTATATCAAACGTACTTAATAGCAGACTCTCATATTTCGCTTTGTCAGTAAACTTTATCTCGGTGTTTTTGAAATCCAAGTTTCTAGTTCGATAATAGCGTTTCTGATTAAGCCCAATGCTGTTCTCTTGCTTGGTCACATATCCAATAATGTAGTTGATTGCTTTCAACTGGTTTTCAATACTCTCTTGGTCGATTTTAACAACAGTTGAAAAACCTTTGTCCCAGAGTGGCAAATTATAAACTTGTCGACCACTTTGTAATACAGGTTCGCTTGTGTGTGGGTTGATTGCCACGACTAAAATATTTTCTAAGTCACAATCCCCAAGTAAAGCATGAAAATGAATGTTGCCTTTGGCGTGGCGTTCAGGAACTGCAAGGATCTTAACAGTTGGAAATCTCTTTTGTAACTTTTGGCGGAACATTTGCCAGTAGTATTTTGTTGCTTTGTCATCATGGTCATGTTCGCTTTTCGCAATCGTAAAAGTACAAAAATAAACCCAGTCATTACACAAAGCATATCCATAAAAATTGTCTTTTGCTCTGCGACAACTCTCGTATTGACTGCGGTCAAATCCGTTGTCGATTTCCAAAATCTCGCCACGACTTGCGTATTCGTCAATTTGCTCTTGGTCTGTTATCTCTTTTCGTTTACTCGCTGAGATGATTTTGCCAGTTTCAGTATCTACCCAGTTATAATCTTTCTTACCAGTCAGGATATCAAAAGGTTCGTGATAGTAAATGATTTCAGTAAAGAACTTAAACCGATTTATCCGAGTATTTACTTGCTCTCTCTTTTGTTTAGATAATAAATGTGCGTTAGGTTTCAAAACCCTCTCAACACGTTTTGACATGAACTTGTCCATGTGATTATCCACCTCTTTTAGAATTTTTAAGTGTTGCCAATATCAAGTATGACAACCGCTTCGCTAGCAACCCCTTGCGGCGCACGTGGCGGAGACGGGCAAGCCTCGTCTCTCGCCACCACTGTGCGGTCGCAAGTGTGTTTGCACACTCTCGGCTCATTCGCTTTGCTCATTTGATAGCAATCGACTAGAAGGCTTGCCACTCGTTCCGCAAGACTTACTGCTACCTTTGTTGTGACTTCTGCATAAATCGGCACGCATGGCAAAAGCGACCTCGTAACTTTGTCACGAAGCCGATAACTGCCGATTTGTACTCGAATAGTTTTTTGCACAGCCACCTCTTAAAGATTTGCTGTCATTTGTTTTTCTTTTGCCTTAACAGTAGGTCACGACAAAGGTCAAAAGTGAGGGGGTAAATCAAAAAAACTTTCCCTACATGGAGAACGCAAGAAGTACCCATTTTGACTACTAGAATTTTAAAAAATCGTTTTTAATTTGTCCCATGACTTTACCTACACAAAACCAATACTTTACACAGCAAAAACCTAACTTTTCCCATCACTTGTGGTACAGTTGGTGTGCTCCCTTTTGGGCATAGCCGATGTTGGTAGCACAACACGCCCAAGACCGTCAAGGTAGTTTTCCCTTGGAACTTCCACCTTGACTGCCTTGGGCGGTTGTGCGGTTTGTCGGCTAAGCCCAAAAGGCAGCCCTACGATCGGTTGCTTGTTAAGGGCAAAAAGGAGTGTGTAAAATGAACAAAGCAGTAATCTACGCAAGGTACAGTTCCAACAACCAAACGGAACAGTCGATTGAAGGACAGGTTAAAGTCTGTGGGGAATTTGCCCAACGACAAAATCTCGCCATTGTAGGCGAGTATGTTGATCGTGCTATGACGGGGACTAATGACAAACGTCCTGAATTTCAACGCATGATTTCGGACAGCAAACAAGAAATATTTGACGTGATTTTGGTGTATAAACTTGACCGATTTTCTAGGGACAAATATGAAAGTGTGGTTTATAAACGACAACTTAAAGAAGCAGGCGTTAAGGTCGTGTCGGCAACGGAAGCCATAGCGGACTCGCCAGAGGGCATTTTGTTAGAAAGTGTCATAGAGGGTTACAACCAGTTCTATTCAGTGGAACTCTCTCAGAAAATTAAACGTGGCAATCAAATCAATCTTGACAAGGGGAACTGGACTGGCGGAATTGTGACGTATGGGTACAAGGTTGTTGACAAGAAAATTCAAATTGATAAACCCAAAGCCGAAATTATGAAAAAGATTTTTTCAGACTATGCAAGCGGAAAACCTAAGAAAGAGATTTGCAAAGAACTTAACGAAAAAGGTATACGCAATAGAAGTGGCGAGCCTTGGAGTGTCACAAACATTTACCACAACTTGAAAAACAAAAACTACATCGGAATACTTGAACGTCATGGTGTTGAATACACCAACATATACCCCAGGCTTATCGACGATAAACTTTTTGAAGAAGTACAAAAGATGTGTGCAACGAAAAAGCGTTTGTCCGCCCAAGGTAAAGCAAAGGTCGAGTATCTTTTGACTGGCAAGGCATACTGCGGACATTGTGGTGCTACTATGAATGGCGTTTGCGGTAAAGTCCGAAATGGCGAAACAAATTTTAGATACTATGTTTGCAGTAACAGACACAAGTTCAAGGATTGTCATAAATCAAACGAGAACAAGTCCGAGTTAGAAAAGTCGGTTGTCCAAGACATTATCGAGTTCATATCAAACGCAAAGAACATAGAACGTGCAAGTAAATTGCTCTCTGATTATCACGCCAATAATATAACCACGCAACGGGTTAAAGAGTACGAAAAACGCATATCTGTCATCGACCGGGAAATTGAAAAATTGATTGACACTTTACTTGTGGCACAAGGTCAAACAATAGTTTCAAAAATCAACCAACGTAGCAAAGACCTCGAGATACAAAAAAGTGACTTAAACATCGAGTTGTCAAAACTCCGACATATATCTAACTTGCCGAGAACTGCGGAAGATTATAGAAAACGACTGCAACAATTTATTGGCGGAGATATAAACGACCCTACGTACCAAAAGAAAATCATACATGGATTTGTTAATTCTATTTGGGTTTTGGAACACGGAATTTTTATGTTTTATAACTTTGACAAAGTCGATCCGATAACCCTAAACGACCTTAAAATTACCTTGCACGAACAAGGCATTGATTACAACGAACTTTCCAGTCCGCATATTAAATCGCTTGGAGGAGGGTAAGAGATTCGAACTCTTGTGGGCTTGCACCCTAACGGTTTTCAAGACCGCCCCGTTATGACCACTTCGGTAACCCTCCGAGCAATTTTGGAACGATTATACCACGGAGTGGTCCAAGGTTCTGGCGCAAGCCAGGTTCTTATGACCACTTCGGTAACCCTCCGTAACTTCGTTCCTTCAGGTTCCCGACGTCGCTTGCGCTCCTAGCGGTAACCCTCCGAACATTACACTTTATCACACTTGTTTTAAATAATCAATACGTGATAACATAATTTTTATGAATCCAATACAAATCGCGCACGATTTCCTGAAACAAGTCATCCACCAAGGCGACATAGTTGTAGATGCGACAATGGGCAATGGTCACGACACAGTGTTTTTAGCCTCACAAGGTGCAAAAGTGTTCGCTTTTGACGTGCAAGATTTGGCTATCACAAACACGGGCAAGTTGTTATCGCAAAACAATCTTTCCGCGACCCTTTTAAAGGACGGGCACGAGAACCTTGACAAATATATTGACGGCGAAATCAAGGCCGCGATTTTTAACTTGGGGTATCTGCCCCGCTCGGACAAATCTGTAATTACAAAGCCCGATACAACTATCATGGCGTTGAAAAAACTTTGCGGTAAACTCTCCCCCAACGGAAGAATCGCGATTGTTGTCTACCCAGGTCACACAGGCGGTGATAGCGAAGCGGTTGAGGTTGAAAAATTTGTTTCATCGCTCGGTCAAAATTGGGATGTCAAAATAGAAAAACCTCTGGCAAAGACAACCAGCCCTTACGCGGTACTTTTAAAAAAGTATTGATTTTTCTAGGTTTTTGTGTTATATTAAGCATGATGAGTACAATCGAATTATGCAGAAAAACTATCCTGGCACAAGAGTTTATCGACAAATTTTTGAAAAGCAGATTGAGTTTCAAGAACTTTTTGGGATTCTATAAATTCAAGACATTCGTTTTAAGCGAGTTAGACGAGGAGGCAGATATGTGCAAGAACGCAATTGCTTATAACGCCGAGTCTGCATTAAAGATAAACAAGATTCTTAAACTGTTACCTGGTATCAAAAATATGAAAAGCCTTGGACATATTGGTCCAGGCGACACTTTGGTAGAGGCAATTGGCGTGTGGGATGCTTTTCGGGCGCAACTCGAATCTATGTATGTCTGGGAACATACGTGCCAAAAACCTGAAGTTTTGCCAGAGTGTTTTTCCTCACAAAGTTATTTTTATCCGCCACATGTAAACCAAAACATGGATTTGTTAATATCGAAAAGGGTTTGCCTTGCCCTTGTTGACCAGTTTGATTTTGCCACAAAGACAGGGACACCAGCGGTTGCGATACCCTGCCATTGCAGTTTGGAAAAAGATAACAAAGTTTTAAAATCCGACAAGACAATTAAACATGTAAATGTCTATAGCAAAATGCAGGGCTTGATTGGCAGTATATTCACAAACCTTGCCCTGACCGACGAACGATTTGAATTAAACGACAAATTCCCTATTAACCTGAAAAAAGATATTTCACAAGGACTAAGCCTTTAACATAACCTGAGGCATGGAGTCCATACATATCGCGTGGGTCGTAATCGGCTTTATTTTAGTCATATCGGTTGACCTATTCGCATGCGGGTTTGGATATGGCACAGGCAAAAACAAAGTCCCCCCATCAAAAATCTTTGTAATAAACCTTTTGGGTACCATCGTAATCGGCGCGGGACTTTTTTCAGGTTATCTATTAAGGCCAATCATCGACCCCGAAATTACAAAGTGGGTTTCGTTTGGAATACTTTTTTGTTTTGGAATAATAAAGTTGACCCAATGGTTTGTTTCACGCGGAGAACAAAACACCGAAAACACAAAATTTACATGGAGGGAAACCTTTGCAATCGGCATAGCCCTATCCTTCGACGGGTTCGCGGTTGGGTTCGGGGCGACTATTGCCAGTCTAGGACTTCCCTTTATAATCGCGGCAATCGTCCTATCCCTAATAACCGACCCATTGGTTTTTGCCGTCGGACAATATATTGGTGGCAAAGTAAAAGAACGAACGACAATCGACCTATCTTGGCTCAGCGGAGTCATATTAATGATAATCGCAATCGTCGGGTTAGTGTAGTTCTTCGTACATTTTTCCCCTGGCGATAGATAAATCTTTTTTCTTTGTTGATTCACCCGCAGCAAGCGCATTCCTAGCCCAGACCACTTCTTTATCTTTTACCTCCGCGGCACGGACCTCCCAACTACCCATGGGGCTTACATTCCACTTTATAATAAGATAATTTCCGTCTTTCATTCTCTGCGTTTCAGTGTGTTCAGTCATGATACTATTTATAGTATAAATGTTTTACAAAATCAACTCCTAATTTCTTTTTCTTTTCTTTTTATATAAAAGACTATGACCGAAACTATTATTATTAACGAAGAAATCCCTCCCATTATATTTGCAAACATAAACGCATTTATCAAAAGCAACCAACCATTTGCAAACATCCCCCACTTGACCCAATGGACGCTTTTGTATACTTTTGCATAATTCATCACCACGACACTGACAAGTATTATAAGGTTTAACCAAGTCCAGGTATCCCTAAAAAACAACCACACAAGAAATGTTACGGTAAAACTTAAAACCGTGAACAGGGCAAAAAAGAAATGTTTGGTCCAATTTTTTATTTTATCCTTTCGGGAATCAAGTACGGCATAAGTAAAATTTTTAATAACATTCACAGATAGGTTCGCAACCAGTATCATGTTAAGAATCAAAGAGTTTGCTATAACGGCAAAAACCAATGCCAAAGACTGTAAATAAAGTTGTCGTGTTTTCGACTTTTGTTGGAGCGCGATAAAAATTATAACCATGCCCACAAAGCCAACTGCCTGACTAATCCCCCAAACCCACATCGGAACATGAATTTGAAAAAATTCAATCATATTTTGAAATCCCTAACTATTTCAAGTGGAAAAACCTTTTTGTCCGCCAACCTCTGAATCGTTGCCTTTCGACAAATGCTTGACCGCAATTCTTTATCCCCCATACCCAAAAGTTTTTTAATCTCGATAAATTTTACATCCATGATTTCTTTGGGGTCGAACTTAATTTCCCCTCCAATAATTTTAGCGGTAAAAATAATATGGATAACGTGTCTGTCGGGATAGACACAATTCTGGATATCCAACACACCTGTCAACTCAACGTCATAGCCTGTTTCTTCTTTTGCCTCACGAATTGCGGCGGCAAAGACCCCCTCGTTTTCGTCAAGGCGTCCTGCTGGGAAATTCCAAACCCCTACGAACTTGCCCCAGTTTTCTTGAACCATAAGGACTTTGCCCTCTTTTTCAATAACAACATTGACTATTATTTGCATGATTTTATTTTAACGATTTTTTTAAGTGTTGTAAATAGTAAAACACGTATTGTTGCGCAACCCCTGCGTACCTATGCCCCATGATTGTTTGGGGCAAGTTCGCGCGCGCAATCCACGTATCCACGGGTGCCACATCCAACCTGTGAAAAGCAAACAACATAATACAATCCGCGACCTTAGGCCCAACCCCCGATATGCTCATAAGGGTTTTTCTCAATCGCGCGTTGTCAAAAGTTTTTAGTTCCTCGAACGACATACTTTTAAGTTGGCGCACAGCGTTATATAGATACGGCGCACGATATCCGCACCCCATCCTTGCAAAGTCCTCCACCGTATATTTTTCCAAATCATCAAAATCAATTTGTTCGATTGTTTTGGCGAACCTTTTTATATTGTTGTTCGCCGAGATTATAAACGAAATCGCGCAAGACACAAAGGGTTGTTTTAAAATCCTGATTCCGAAACCAAACTTCATCGCGTCGCACAAGAGTCCAAAGCCCGCCAAGTCTTTTTTTATCGCATTGTAATCCGTTCCTAAATCAAAGAAATCAAAAAGCCACCGACTGTCTTTTTTACCAGTTGCTTTAATCACAATTTTGTTGGATTCCTCGGTAACAACACATGGCGGGTCAACAAAAATCTGACCCGAGTTCCTTATTGCGTACCAATCGAATTGGCTCTTGTCATAAACAACAATGGTTTTATCATCCGTAATTTTTGCAATCATTTTGTCTTGCCTTCAAGATACCGCAAAATCTCGGTCATAGGTTTTTGGTTTGTATTCATCCACTTCATTTTTTTTAGTTCTTTTAAAGTAACAAATTTTGCTTCCTTGGCATATGCCGACTCCCCTTCGTCAAAGCCAGAGGTCGAAATCTCCCCGCCCACAACAGTTGCTTCAAAATAAATTTGTACCGATTGATGACATTCTTTACGCCTAGGCGTCACAAAAAAAGACGTACCCACCGCAATCGGGTTACCAGGTTTTATATCCATACCAGTTTCTTCTTTGACCTCGCGCACAAGGGCGTCTGTGTGGACCTCGCCCAAATCGATATGTCCGCCTGGGAAGTCATATCCGTTATCACACCATTGCGGGGAAATCAAAATCTTGTTTTCACGAATCGCAACGGCATAAACCGATACCGCAAATTTAAGGTCCTTCGCCTCAATCGTTTTCTCCTCGCCAAGTATTCCTTTGCAAATAATCATGCCACCATCATAGCACACCCTTTCACAAAACATCAAGCCAACTAGTGCAACAGGCTTGACTTGTCGCATACAGTATGATATAAAAGTTTATTGCACTCGTTCATAGGGATTGAAAGAACCTGACTACGTCAGAACCTTGCATCCCTACTCGTTGCACTCGTAGGGATGTAGCTCAGTTGGTTAGAGCACCGCTCTGATAAGGCGGTGGTCGGTGGTTCGAGTCCACTCATCCCTACCACTTAATTTAAGCACTAAAATTTGGGTTCAACACACTTTGGGTTTAGGCAACTTGGGGCTTTGCAAATACTGAATCTGCTTGGATTCAGATGACCGCAATATTCTGGCGGACAAACACCACCATTAATCTTCGTCATTAGTTCTTTTTCGGCTTCATCATTTTGCCTTTGCACTCTTGATGTAACTGCGTCTGCGGTTTTTCGCCACTGGGAGTACAAATTTTGGGCATGTCCATTCTCTATTGCCTTGCGCTCCTGCCCAAATACTTCGAGGCTGATTTCTCCGTTCTGATATTTCTTAACTAACTCTTTAATTTCTTGTATTCCAGTTTCTAAATTCATGCTATGATTATAACACAAAAAAACCCAACTGTCAAGAGGTCGGGCTTTTTGCAGGTAATGTTATAAAAGTCAATTTTTTGCACATATTAATCCAATGAGAAAATTCACCGCCCTTTTTTGCTTGTTGATATCTTCGGCCTTTTTATTCGGTTTTTCTACAGACCGAAATTGCAACTTCGCTGAAGTAACTGAAGAAACCCAATCCACCGAAGAATCACAAGAATCAATTGAAAAGTCGAACATTCGCTGGATTGATTTTAACGCCTCGTCAAAGATTATCAAAAAAGCACAATCCGCGCATAAGAAGTTCCTAGAAAACCAAATTGACAACATTGGGACGTGCGAATTGCTCGCTTTCGTTGCGACAAAAAACGGTAACAAGTTCAACTTTAAAACCGACGGCCCTGTTTTGGACAAACTTGTTGGTGAAATCAAAGCAGGTAATACCGCGAGCCTCGACAAGTACGCAGATAATAAATACTTTAAATATTACGTCGAGAGTTTCCACGCGGTTTTGGATGGAATAATTGACCCTCTGACAGGAAACACAATTGGTTTCCACCCCATAGCAAAAGACTTTTGGCACACGGGGTATGATGACTTTGGCGTAGGCCGTTCATATGGTTTCAAACGCAAGCACTTAGGGCATGACCTGTTCGGCGGTGTCGGTACCCCAATCATCGCGGTCGAAGGCGGTACAATCACGGAACTTGGTTGGAATCGATATGGCGGTTGGCGCGTCGGAATTCGGTCCGATGACACAAAAAGATACTACTACTATGCCCATCTTAAAAAAGACAACCCCTACCCTATGCACTTTGAAATCGGAACCAAAGTTAATGCAGGCGACATTGTGGGTTTTTTGGGGCGCACAGGTTATTCCTCCAAGGAAAATACAAATATGCCAGAAGCCAAACCGCACCTCCACTTTGGGATGCAAATAATCCTTGACGAATCCCAAGAAGACGGCAACGGCGAAATCTGGATTGATGTCTATCAGATTTGTAAATTTTTGTCGTCTAACAAATCCCCAGTCGTTAAGGACGAAGAACTTGGGCAATGGGTGCGAAAAGTTTAATCACAATGCGTCAACGGTTTTTTGCGCCAACGCAAGCCTGTACAACTTTTTATCTTCTTCGGGTGTTACCGCTTTAATTGTTTCCGCATGATAAAAACCAGTTTTCAGGGCAACCTTCTGGCTGTCAAGATTACTTTCTTTGATACGCAAAAACGGGGAAATCTTCCTCTGCGCCAAAAAGAGTTTCGCCCCCTCTACTGCCTCAGTAGCAAACCCGTTGCCCTTAAAACCCCTGTCAATATAGTATTCGACCTCGCCGCTCTTATGCAGCCGCAAAGACCCGTCAAAAGCATAATCCTCAACTATATCCTCGTGATAAGTTGATTTCATATAAACATCAAGTTCCACACACTGGCCCTCGTCGGTTCCTTCCAAAATCAGCCTCGGTGTCATTATCATTACACGCGGAAATTTACCTGTGTCCCAACTTTCGCGCTTGTCGGGGTGCAGAGTCAACGGGAACTGACCGCGTGCGGATTCTATTGTATGAAAGTCACTCATTGTGTAATCACCCACTCAACCCCAAGAACTTATTACCCTGTATATTTCATCCCAGTTTTTGACCCTGATAATATTTTCGCCTGCGAACTCTTTGTTATAATCCGCGTCAAAAACAATCACAGGTATATGCGGTCTAACAACCTGAATCTCGTGCGGAGCATCATCAATATGGATATCAAGTTTATATTCTTTCACAACTTTCGCTTTGTCCCCTTTTGCAAAGACAAACTCGTCATAAGGCACTTCGTATTTATCAAACCACTTGTGAACAGCCTCACGCATTTTGTTACCCAGTTCATCTTCCCTCTCGTAAAACCAACGGTTAGTATTTATGATTATCTTGTGCCCGTCTTGTCGCAACTTCTTCAAGTTTTTAACCGCACCATCAATCGGCGGTAACTTTGTATAATCCCAAATGCTCCCAGCCCAAAAATCTTTGTTTGACCCGTTTCCAACAAACGATTGAACAAAACCATAGTAATCTTCAAATTTTTCGAGTCCTGTCCTCGCCCGCACAAATTCAACAAGCCTTGTCAAAACACCATCTACGTCTACACCAATATTCATACAGAATTATACCATTTC
Source organism: Bacillota bacterium (assembly GCA_009787915.1). Taxonomy (GTDB): domain Bacteria; phylum Bacillota; class Clostridia; order Christensenellales; family UBA1242; genus WQSK01. The sequence goes on along the minus strand of WQSK01000001.1, from coordinate 56,048 downwards.
TCACACCATCTTTGCAAGGTTTGGGCAATCGAATTAAGAAAAATGCTTGCTGCTAAACCTGTTTAATAATTCTGTTGGAACTGTTGTTTTATTCCTTCTTGGGATGCGGGGTGCATCTTTCCCGCTTTTTGAACCATGCCAATCACTGCCTCCTGTGATATATAAATCTTTCCCTTTACATATTGACAAAAGATAATCAATTTGTTCAGGGGTCAACTCACCCTTCGACCTGTAACATTCAATGCCATCGATGTGCTCAATTAAGGTTTTTATTACGGCGTTCATTTCACGACCATAGCCGTATGGGTGTGCCAAGATTGCGACTCCACCACATTTGTGAATTGAATCAATTACATCGCGCCATTGTGGGTATATTTCCGAAAAGTCCACATAGAAAATGCTTGCTTTGTTTGTAAAATGTGACCACCATGCTTCTTTCATTTCGACATCAAAGTCATGGGGCAGTATATCTTTGTTATTTCTGAGGACCCTTTTAAATTCTTTTCCAAGCCCATGGTCATTACCTAAATCAGATTCACCGCTGTAGACCATGCGTTCGGAAATTCCAAGGGTATCTAACTTTTCATTGATTTTATTTGTTACGTATTGTCCAACTATTGGGCTCAGTGGAATATCTTTGAAGTACTTTCTTGCCAGATTCAAATCAAACCGTATGCAAGTATATGCACCAGTACCCCCCTACTAACGCTGTCACTTCGCATCCATTCAAGATTTTTCCACTAAAAAATTTTCGCACGTCGGGATTTTCCAGTTCCGCATATGCACCAATCGAGTCGTGGTCAGTAATAGAAATCACATCAAAAGCGTGGTTTTCAAAACCAATAAGTGTATCCTTCACGGACGAAAGTCCGTCACTGTGGTTGGTATGAACATGTAAGTCTATTGCCATATCACACCATCTTTGCAAGGTGTTGTCCAGTTAAACTGTTTTTCACCTTGGCAATCTCGCGTGGATTTCCCGTTGCAATAATCGTACCGCCGTCATCACCGCCGCTTGGACCAAGGTCGATGATGTGGTCACAGACCTTAATAACATCAAGGTTGTGCTCTATTACCACGACAGTATTTTTTGCGTCAACCAAACGTTGAATAATCCCAATAAGTTTATGCACGTCGTAACTGTGCAAGCCCGTTGTTGGCTCGTCCAAAATATACAGGGTTTTTCCCGTGCTTGTTTTCGACAATTCTTTCGCAAGTTTCACCCGTTGTGCCTCTCCACCACTAAGTGTCGTTGCCGCCTGCCCCAAACAAACATAGCCAAGACCAACGTCTTTTATGGTTTTCAGTTTTTTGTAAATTTGCGGTATCGGTTCAAAAAATACAACGGCTTCATCAACCGTCATTTCCAAAACGTCGTGGATAGTCTTGCCCTTGTAACGAACCTCCAAGGTTTCGCGGTTGAATCGTTTTCCTAAACAAACCTCGCAAGGAACAAAAACGTCAGGGAGAAAGTGCATCTCGATTTTTTTAATCCCATCACCGTCACAATTATCGCACCGCCCTCCGCGAACGTTGAAACTAAACCGCCCAGGGGCAAAACCCCTCTCTTTCGCATCGCGTGTGTTTGCAAACAAATCACGGATAGGCCCAAATACCTCGGTATATGTCGCGGGGTTACTGCGCGGGGTTCGCCCGATTGGGGATTGGTCGATGTTGATGATTTTGTCAATATGCTCAAAGCCCGACAACATATCATGCTTGCCTACACTCGCAATCCCTTTATGCAAAATATTGTGTAGCGCAGGATACAAAGTTTTGTTTACCAAAGAACTTTTCCCACTCCCCGAAACGCCCGTTACGGCGGTCAAGACACCAAGCGGAAACTTGACATCAACGCCCTTAAGGTTGTTCTCCGACGCGCCTGTGATTTCAATATATTTTTCTGACAGAGGTCTGTATTGTTTCGGTACCTCGATTTTTCTGGTTCCACAGAGATACTGCCCTGTCAAACTTTCTTTACACGCGGAAACTTCCGCAACCGTACCCGCAGCCACAAGTTTCCCGCCTTGCACACCTGCGCGAGGGCCGATATCAACGATAAAGTCACTTTCCCTAATTGTGTCTTCATCGTGTTCGACAACAATCAATGTGTTCCCCAAATCACGAAGTCGCTTAAGGGTTTTTAACAACTTGTCATTATCGTGCTGGTGAAGTCCAACACTTGGTTCATCCAAAATATACAAAACCCCGACAAGCCCGCTCCCGATTTGTGTAGCCAAACGAATACGCTGACTCTCACCACCGCTTAAAGTATCTGAACCCCTTGCAAGCGTCAGATAATGCAAACCGACATTCGACAAAAAGTTAAGACGTTCGCGAACTTCTTTGATTATACGCTCTGCGGTCGTTTGGTGGGTTTTTGACAAACTCAAATTTTCAAAAAACAGAATTGTGTCTTTAATTGACTTGTGGCAAAGTTCAGAAATGTTTACTCCGCCAACACGTACGGCAAGCGACTCTCTACGTAGCCTCATCCCATTGCATTTTGGACAAGTTGTTTTCAACATAAGTTTCCCAATCTCGGCGCGCATCCATTCGCTTTGGGTTTCCTTGAATCGACGTTTGAGGTTCGGAATTATCCCCTCGTACTTGCCCATGTATTCGTGGTGTTGGGTTTGACTATCCCAAACATAGTTTATCTTCTCGTCACACCCATAAAGAATTTTGTGCATCACATCTGGTGGGAGGTCTTTTACTTTTGTGCTCATGCTAATGTTAAAGTGCTTGCTGATTGCTTTGAACGTCATATCTGTTACTTTACCGCCGTCAAAGTTCCAGCCACTTGCAACAATTGCGCCATCTGCCAAAGATTTGTCCTTATCGGGTATAATCATGCTCTCGTCAATTTCAAAAGTAAACCCAAGCCCTGTGCAATTGTTGCACGCGCCAAATGGGCTGTTGAAACTAAAAGCACGCGGTTCCAAATCCTCGATACTGATACCGCAATCTACGCAAGAGTGTTTGTTGCTAAACAATTTTTCATCGTCCTCGTGCGAGAACACAACCAAACCGTCGGTCAAACGAACCGCAGACTCGACCGATTCGGTTATACGGCTTCGTTCGTCATCAATAACTTTAACACGGTCTACAATAACCGAAATAGTGTGGCGGATATTTTTGTCCAAATCAATAGGCTCATCCAACATATATACATTACCGTCTACCTTTACGCGCGCGTAGCCCGAACGGCGGTAACTCTCGAATTCTTTTTGAAACGTACCTTTTTGACCACGGGCAACAGGTGCCTCTATCAAAACTAACTTTTCTTTAAAAGCCGAAAACGCCCCCGTAACAATTTGGTCAATGCTTTGGCGCGAGATTTTTTTCCCACAATCAGGGCAATAGGCCTCCCCGATACGGGAATACAGCAATCTTAGGTAATCATAAATTTCGGTAACCGTTCCAACCGTAGAGCGCGGATTGTGGCTTGTGGTTTTTTGGTTAATCGCAATACACGGACTTAAGCCCTCGATACTATCAACCGCGGGTTTACCGCTGTTGCCCAAAAACTGGCGCGCATAGGATGACAAACTTTCCATAAAACGGCGTTGCCCTTCCGCAAAAATAGTACCAAACGCGAGGGTCGATTTACCGCTCCCTGACACACCCGTCATTACAACCAGTTTTCCGCGCGGAATCTCGACATCAAGGTTTTTCAAATTATTTTCGCGCGCACCCTTAACAACAATCTTTTGAATCATATATTTGATTATAGCCTACGCCCTGTAAAAACACAACATGTAAACAAAAACCGATAATTTCAAGCCTCTTCGACTTGGTGGAAAATTTTGTCTAAAGGCGGTCGGTTTGCATTACATTCTCCAAGAGGAGTCTTGACCTTGCATTCATCGCACGTAAAAGCAAACGTTGCGAGTTTTAATTTTGTTATTACATCAGACGTCGTTGTTATAGGTGGAAGTGTGTCACCAATGAACTCAGATACAATGCCATTTTCACCACGAGTGGTTTTAATATTAGCGATAACAATTTCCCCGCTCTCTACAACTTTCATACCAATTGCGTTCTGGACTTTTTCTTTGTGGTACATATCCGACACAACCTTTGCCACATAGTCGCGTTTGTTTATACAATGCTCTTCTTCGTTTACGTGCTCGGCAAATTTTTCAATAAAAGACGCTCCATCTTTTTTAAATAGGCCTTTAATAAAGTTAATCATGGGTTAATCATACCATGTTTTGTCCGAAAAGTCAACCCCTTTGCCCTTTCAATCTTGTGATTTCTTCCCTAAACTTAATCGCGGTTTCAAAATCCAAAGACCTAGACGCAATGTTCATAAGGGCGGTCAACTTCTCGATTTCGTCCCGTATTTGTTCGCGGGAAAGTTTGCGCGCATCCTTTTGGTCTTTGTCGGTAACGTACAGAGTATTTTTGCTCTCGGAAAAAACCGTCTTTGGTGTTATGCCGTGTTTTTTGTTATAAGCCTGTTGAATTTTGCGCCTGCGCTCAGTTTCATTAATCGCGGCGGTCATACTGTCGGTCATTTTGTCGGCATATAAAATAACACGAGCCTTAGCATTTCTGGCCGCCCGCCCAATCGTCTGAATCAAAGACCTGCGCGACCGAAACAGACCCTCTTTATCCGCATCCAAAATTGCCACAAGTTCGACCTCGGGAATATCCAAACCCTCTCGCAAGAGGTTAATCCCAACGACAACATCAAACTCGTCTTTTCTAAGTGCCTGGATAAGGTCAACACGTTCGAGCGTATGAATGTCGCTGTGTAAATACCGCACGCGAATCCCGTTTGATGTCATGTGCGCAGTCAAATCCTCGGCCATCTTTTTTGTGAGCGTCGTAACCAAAACTTTGGCGCCAACGTACCGCTGGACCTGGTCGCTTCGCGTGGGTTCAACTTCGCCTCTGCGTTTTTCTGTCAAAGTCTTGATTTCCTGTACCAAATCCGTGACTTGGTTGCCCTTTGGTCGTATGAAAATCTCGGGGTCAACCAAACCTGTTGGTCGAATAACCTGTTCAATTACCGCACCGTCGGCGCGTTCAACTTCGTATTCTGCGGGTGTCGCGGAAACATAGATAGTCTGACCGATACGTTTGTTGAACTCGGTAAAATTCAATGGTCGGTTGTCAAAAGCCGATGGCAATCTAAACCCGAAATCCACAAGTGTCGTTTTCCTCGCCCTATCGCCATTGTACATACCGCGGATTTGCGGGACGGTTATATGGCTCTCGTCAATAAACGTGATAAAATCATCACCGAAATACGACACCAAAGTATATGGTGGCTCCCCAGGTTTTCTCCCGTCAAAGTATCGGCTATAATTTTCTATCCCAGTACAATGCCCCATCTCGCGAATCATCTCTATGTCATAGTTTGTGCGTTGACGCAAACGATGTTCCTCTATCATAAGGTTTTTGTTTTTTAAATGGTCCAGTCTATCATCAAGGTCTGTGCGAATTTGTTTGATTGCACCATCCAGTTGGTCCGAGCCCACCACATAGTGAGTCGCAGGAAAAATCGCAGCATGGTTTACCGCCGCAATTGTTGTCATCGTGAGGGCATCCATTTCGGTAACGGATTCGATTAAATCCCCCATAAAGCAAACACGTATCATCGTCTGGGTTGTATACGACGGAATAATGTCAACAACATCGCCCTTGGAACGGAACGTCGAGCGTTCAATATCATCACCTGCACGCTTGTATTGTATTTTGACAAGATTGTTGATAAGTTGCCCCCTCGTCATTTTTTCACCAGGTCTTAGTGATATCGCCATATCATAATAATTTTTTGGACCGCCAAGACCATAGATACACGACACCGAAGCCACAATAATAACATCCTTTCGTGTCGCCAAAGAACACGTCGCACTGTGGCGAAGTTTATCAATCTCGGAATTTATAGCCATATCTTTTTCAATATAAGTATCGGTCGACGGCAAATACGCTTCGGGTTGATAGTAATCATAGTAACTTACAAAATACTCTACACGGTTTTCGGGAAAGTACGCGCGGAACTCGTTACACAACTGGGCCGCCAAAGTTTTGTTATGCGCAATAACAAGTGCGGGCTTGCCCAGTTGTTTTATGACATTCGCCATTGTAAAGGTTTTTCCGCTCCCCGTAACACCCAGCAAAACTTGGTCGCGAGCCCCCTTTTTTACACCGTCCACAAGCGATGCAATTGCCTGAGGCTGGTCACCCGTCGGGGTGTATTTAGAAACGAGTTTAAACTTTGCCATAATTACAACGCCCTAACGATAAGCCAAACAATAGATGACAAGCCCGCCCCTATGAGCGTCAAAAAAATCTTCCAACCAATAGACCTCCAACGGGTTCGGACGATATCGCTCCGTTCACGACGAAATGCCTCGCCCCTTGTGGTCAGGGTCACAACAAAAGACTCGGCCCCGTCCTTGTCTGCGGTTTTTGAAAAATCCACATAGCCGTCCAACACGATGTTTTTCATGTGGACTTCCAGTTGCTTTTTTGTGATTTCAAATTTTGTGATTACATTGCCCCGACTATCGACCGCGATACCGTCCAAAATATCTTTGGGTGGCAAAAGCACCGTCCTCTTTCCACGGCACCGCGAAAAAATATAATCCATGATTCGCGTTTCAATTCGGTTAAGCATTTAAAACACCCCTGCTAAAAGTGTTCCCAAAAAGGCGCCTATGAAACTTGCAAGAAATGCTACGCCGATTAAAATCAAAAGATTTCTATTCCCAATTTTTGGATTGCGTCCACCAGTTCGAGCCGTTTCAATTGTCACGCGACCTTTTGGTAAAACTGATAAGCAATAAACACCCTCGTCGCTGTACTTGACGTCAATCATTTCATTGTCTTGCAAAAACCGAATCATTTGGTCAACCGACGCTGTGTAGGCAGACAAAAATGACTTTTCAATAATCTTGTAACTTCCGTCCTCGCAAATCTTCGCGATGACTTTTAAAAACTTTGATGTTTGTTTGTCCAGCATAATGTTATTATACCACTAAAGGTCATGTTTTTCAAGTAATTTAACGAGTTCATCTTTACCACTCCCAGACTTGTATCCAATTTTGTTTTCATCACATAGTTCTTTTAGATACTCGAGCGTATAATTTTCGTAATCTTCTTCGTCGTTGTCATACGCGTTGTTCAAGTCAATCATTTCTTTCCGTGTCAACCCATCGGCTTCAAGCCCACGACTTTTCAAATGCTTGCGCATTTCGTCAGGAGTAAATTCGTTTTCAAAATCATGCTTGCATATGGCATGTATCAACTCGTCTTTCGTCATAGTTCCATATCCTTTGATATTTAACTCTGCACACTCGTCACGTAATTCGCCCAACGTCCAATCTCCCAATTTTTTGGATTCTGGTTCTTCATCTTCTTCATAGAAATCCACAGAATCCCCTCTTTCGTCCAGCCACCCAATAATGAAAAATGCGATTATTATCGCGAACGGAGTCGCCGTCCAACCCCAGCCGTCGAATAGCCAAAAGAACAAATATCCGATACCCGCACCAATAATGAAACTAAGTATGTAATGAAGAATTTTTTGCATAAAAAAGCCCCTTGCCCCTTGCCCCTTGCGAGGCCGAGTAGCAACGAGGTATGTGTATATTATGACACGTGAACCAGAGCGAGTCAATAGAAAGTTTTTCCAAAGCAACAAAAAACCCCGCGCCGTGCAGGGTTTTATAAACAAAGATATACACAAATCAGTTAGCCTGTTTAGTGTGGCAATTTATGACCTCGCAAAGTTCCTGGTCGGTCACGTTTTTGATTGGGTACATATTGTTTTCGTTCATGTATTTGAAAACCAAAAATTGGTTCTCGGTCGTGCGCTTGGTGACGTTTTCAACCACAGCGCGCATGTTTTTACAGTTCGAATGCTGAATTGCCATACCGCCCTGCGTCATCAAGTCACGCAAGTGCGCCAAAACATCCTGCATCATAAATTTGTCGTTCAAGGCTTTCATTTTTTACCTCCCTTATTCACCAACCCACCTGACAACGGCTTTTTCCCAAGGTCGTGCTCCAGATAACTTATAACCTCGGCGTGGTTCTTTTTGCTGGTCTTAATTATTTCTTCCAAAAGTTTCGTGGCGTTTTTGTCCGACACCATGTCAAGATAATGCGTTGCAACGGCCTGCAACAATTCTTCCTGTAACAAGATTTCGTTTAGATTCTGTAAGTTTTTTACGGCAATCATAGTTCCTCCCACACAGTTATGTCCATGCGGGCGGATTGTTAAACACAATTAAAGTTCTGGCTCTGGCGTAGACAAGTCAACTTGAAAGCCTTTGTCGTGTATTTTTTGATGCATTTTTACGCACTCGACCAACTCGGTTAGGTCACCATATTGCCTGATGATATTTCTTCTCTCGGTTTCATTTCCCCATGTATTTGGCAAAGCCCCAACAAGCAAATTCTCAACGACTTCGGTCAGGCCCTTGATATCATAGTTCTTGACCATAGTGTCAATCTCTCTTTCGCGTTTTTTGTTAGCATAACTATGATTTCCGTCACGGTCAAATTCAAAACCGCAGTAAACAGATTTTATACCATCGATGCGATGGTCACATCCATTTTCGTGACTGTTTAAAAACTTTAATGCACGGGTCATTGAATTAGATTGTTCTATTGGGCTTTCGTAATCATCCCGCCTCAGGTCCGCATAATGATAGAGCAATTTGCCCTTTGAACTATTGTTCCCGCCCCAGTCCTTTGTATCGTTCGCCAAAATATTGTGATACAAGAGGTGCGAAAACACATTTCTATGTTCCTTGAACCCATTGACTGTGGAACCAAACTTTCCCATAACGGTTTTGCCTTTAAGTTCCCCCGAGTTTAACTCTGGATTCTTTTCCGCATCAAGGATTTCCAAAATATTTTGTTGCAAGTTCACCATGACCCGATTCACCTCGACCTGTGTCATAGGCCTCAAGATGTCCTCCATGAAACCCCTGCCGTCCCAGTTGGTCCCGCCCTGTACATATCCTGTTTCCGCTTTGGCAATTTCTTTCGGGTCGAACACAACCGCGCGGGCATTATAATCCTCAAGAAGTTTTTCGGCATTCGCCCTTATCGTGCCTACTTTGTTTTCAATGTCTTTTCTACTGAAACCTGTTTGTTCCGCATCTACGTTCGTCATAAATTTCTCCTTTTGATTGAGGGGAAATTTAGGCAATAAAAAACCCCTTACCCCTTACCCCTTAGGGTAAAAAGTCAAGTGGCAGCGAGGTATAGTATTATTATATATTGTGTGGTATAATATGTCAAGCGAATTGGCAGTAAACATCCCCTCTTACGGGCGCGCGCTTTTTAAAACCCCCGTCGCTCTGCGACACCCCCTTTAAGAAAGGGGGAATGGGCTCGGGTAAAAATTCCCCCTTTGTAAAGGGGGTGGATGCCGTAAGGCAGACGGGGGTTTTTCTAAGGTGCCCGTTAGGGCGGGGGTTTTTGCAAAAGAGGTGTTGCAAAGCGACTGGGGAATGGGTTCGCGGAACCCAGATTAAACCCAAGAATAACCCAGAAAAAACCTGGATTAAACCCAGAAATATCCCAGTTAAAAACCCAGATTAAACAAAAACGGGAGTTTCCCACCCCCGCTTTGTTATTCTGTTGTCTGGTCAAAAAAGATTACTCGTCACTTGGTTTGACTTCGTCGGCCGCAACGGCTTTCGGAGCCTTATCCGCTTTTGGCGCATCAACCTTTTTCGGAGCCTCGACCTTAGGCGCGTCCGCTTTGTCTTTTTTCTTAAAGCGGTCCATGAACTTCTTTTCACCTTTTGGTCCAGGAGTGGTTGGTTTACCGCCTGTACCCTGGAATTTTGTCTTGCGTCCAGTTTGGATAAAGTAAACTATAACACCAATTAACAAACCTGAAGATATAACAATCAACACGGCGCCCCAAATTGTTTGTGCAGCAATACGGGTCGGTGTTTCAGGAGTGCTGATACGAACTGTTCTTGAAACCGAAGTACGTTGCCCACTGTCACTTTGAATTTCAAATGTGATTGTATAGTCCCCACTGTCTTGGAATCTAAACCTCCATTGTCTGCCCTCACGGTCACCAGCACCGCGTCGAATCATGCTCATCTCGTCATTTGCGTTGGTGATTGGGAAGCCCCATTGGTTTGTTCCTACGGCAGGAGGGTTTGCACCCGCAACCGCTTCCATGCTGTCATAGAAATTAATCAGTTGCTCTGCAGGGGTACGGAATAGGTTTGCTCCGTCAATCGGTGCAGTTGTGTCGGTTGTCCAAGATACGTTGTCACCGTTTGGTCGGGTAATACGGATTTCCATGTTGTGCGCAACCCACCAAGGTGCAAAGAAACCTTCTTCTTGGATTGTTGTTCTTCCGCCCGCTGGGTTGACCGCCAAGTCACGTGCGGTTTCAATTGTGAACATGCCACCTGGGTCACGGTCGGCAAAGAGTTCATCTTCATCAGCCAAGAATGTGATTATAGGAATTGCAACGTCACCGACCGCAATACGGAATTCACGTGTTTGGCTGATACCGCGAATTGTGACCGTGTAAACAATTGTGTAGATACCATCAGGAGATTGTGAACGGTCAACAAGTCGGCTTGGGTTATAGATATAATCGTCAAACGTGAACCAATCTGTATCTGTTGCCACAGCAGTTGCCCTGAACCAAGCATTACCATAGTAGTCAACGACTTTGCGTAAATTTTGTGCAACTGCGTCTGCAAGTGATGGTGTTGGAGTTGGAATTGTTGCAGGCATACCGACGTCACCTGGTCTGCGTCTTTCGTCTACTGGAACCTCAACAGTACCGCTTGGGAAGAAATAATAGTGTTCCGCAAGTGAACCGTTGACAATCAAGTGTTGCTCTGTACCTGTGGCAGAATCAAAAATTGGTGTTGCTGGACGTCGGCTGTGTGTAACTGTTGTACGAGTACGGATGTCATCAGGTCTAAGATGTGTCATACCTGCACGAACGAGGTCATTGAAATTAGGAGCAACGTTTGGAAGCACGATACGACCGAAACTGAACGAATCACGTTGGCTCCCTGTAGCACCAACAACATTGTTATGCACCATACCTTGGTCAAGTTGGAAATCAGAAAGTGTCATGTCACCAGCGATTTGGTTTACAAAGTCTGGCAAAATGTTATAGTCACGGAAAGTTCCTGCGCTGCCTGTTGGACTCGCGTGTGTGAAACCACGACCTGGGAGGGCAAGATAATCTTGTCTGAAACTGTCAAGCGATACATCAAAGTCATCCGATGTCAAACCTGTAACTGTGATAGGACGATAAACTGTGATAGGAGTAGCAGGAGCGCTGTTTAGATAAATTTCAAATACAAGTGTGTATGTATCCTCGCTTAGGAAGAACACTGTTCCTGAATCCCAGTGGACGCTTGGAATCCAACTTTCGTCGCTGGTTGCAAGAACACGTGTGTTGAATGTCCCGATAGGTGTACCATTTGGGGTTGCTTCTGGAACAATACTTCTGTTATCAGAACCAACAATGTGTCTAATATCATTATAGAAAACATACAACCTTGGCAAGTTACCAACTTGACCGATACGGAGTGTTGTTGCCCCGCCCTCAAGCACAGGTATAACTGTCGCCGTACCGCCTACTTCAAACTCGTGTGTGTATACGGTAACATTTGCCCTGTTTCTTGCGGTGATAATCAACGTATGCGTACCCCTTTCGGTTGGCAAGAACGATAGGTTTGTCAAGTTTCTGAACTCCGTCCCAGTTTGAGTTACCAATGTGTTAAAAGGTGCACCCGAAACTGTAAGTGTTCTGCCAGACGGGGTTACAACTTGCGCGTTGATGTTGGTGTCAATTTGTCCAGCAGCCGCATTCCTGATATTTGCTGTAATATTAACACGTGTGTCGCGAACGGCACCTGTTATTGGTGTTAGAGCAAGTGTTTGTGCAACCCCACCACCAAAGTTGTTCAATGTAAACCTTGAGAACGAAATGTTTGTTCCTGCAGGCAAATTATCTCTTGCTTCAACAATATTTGTTGCGGTCAAGAAAGTATGAAGTTCGTCAAATGTAAGCACATCGTTACGACCAGTAGGGTCTACAGGGTATGTGTCGCTACGTGGTTGGAAATTATTATAAACTTGGCTCACAAGTGCGTGTCTGTTTCTTGCAATGGCAACAATGGTAAACGAAGCCGACGGGTTTGCATCAAGATAAGTAATAAGAGGTTGTGCATCAGGGTTTGAACGTACATCCAATGGGAACAAGATTGTGTTGCTACGGATATGTCTGTCTTGGATACGGACAGCGTTGGTTTGGAAACCGTCGGCGGCAGCACCAGCGGATGTATTCCAAACAATATAGTAATCTACTGCAACATTGTTTGAAGAATCACACCATACACCAAGTTCACGGAAGTTAAGTGTGTCACGAACATAAAGACCTGTGCGAACTGGGTTTGGGGTACCGCTGAAAGACGGGCGGAGTTCTTGGTGGTCGGTAACCGTGTTACCAATGTTGTCATCGATTCTGAAAGAGTGTCTGATTGTAGGTGTCATCATGTTTCCGCCAGAGCCCAAAACAGAAGCGTTGTCAATAATTTCAATTGCGATTTCATATGTTTGCGCGACTGGGATTTGTGTGTTGCCGAAACTTCTTATATGTACTTCGCTTTGTGTGCCGTTTGTGAAACGTCCGCGTTGTACTTCTGCGGTTCCTTGACCGAATTCAATGATAAGTGGCCTTCTGTTATCAAGACGGAAAACAGAACGGTCTGTATCATTTACAAGTTGTGCAGTCGGAGATGTTGTGAATTGAACACTGTCGGTATCTGCCGAGTCGGTACGTCTGCGTGTGATTGTGATGCTGTATGTAAGTTGTCGGCTTGATGAAACGTTGTTAAGTCCCAACAATGCAGGAATAACAATTTGTCCGTTTGTAGGGATGATTGTTACAGGTGTACTTCCCATACCTGGCATAAAGTGTGAAAGGTCAGGCGCGTTGTTAAACAAAGCACCATCGCGTTGTGTTCTTTCAACGATAGCCGTGTTTGAACTTGGAACAATGTGTTCAAGAATACGGTCTGGGCTGTTTGCCGCAAGATTGAACAATGGGTTTGCCTCGGCCAAAGCAATTGTATGAGTTGGAAGAATATGAAGAGCAGTGTTATACATCGCCGCGTTGTACGCAGTAACCGCAGCCGCATCGTCACCTGTCAATGTTGAAACCAAATGATAGTTGAACGGGAGCGTCCATCTAAGTGACGGTGCAACAGCGTTGTTTGTAATACGGAAAAGGTTGTGCGGAGTATATTGGATGAAACTTTGCCCGCCATCTTGTACAACTACAACACGGTTGTGATATTGAGGGTCGTTTGCACCAATTTGTTCTACGAAACCTACACCAAATGGTGTTGTTGTGTGATAAACAAATCGGAAAGAACCAAACGTTGTTGGACGGAAACGGTATCCGTTCTCTGCGGTCAAACGAATGTTGTTGTAAAGATTTGTTCTGTTATTTTGGAGGTCAAAATGTTCTACGGTAATAAATGTGTAACTTACCATAGAGTTTGTGTTTGGGAAAGAAACGTGCCCCATAGGAAGGTCAAGAGCGTCTGTGTCAGAGCGTGTCGCAATGTTGATAGTTGGCAATGGCAATTGGAAATATTGGTTCAATGTAAAAGCACCAGACATAGCACCAAAAGCAGGTGGCATAGTAAACACTACGTTTTCGCGGATGTTTGCTTCGTTGGCTGTGACAGATGTACCGCCTGTGTTGATTGTAACACCTTCTACTTGCCAAGAATCTGTGCTTGTTCTTGATTGAATACGTGGGTGGTTGAATTCAAACTGGGCACGGAACTCACCACGGAGTGAACTTTGGAAAACACGTGATGCATTGGTACCAGTTGCGTCGTTTACTTGGTTACCTGTGTATATTTGTCTTGGAGCCGCGCCTTTACCTGGGCCAAAGAACTGAATTGTTGTGTTTGCCCAAACAAGTCTGCGGAAAAGGTTCGGGTCGTTCGCGATTTGTGTGTTGACCGCATCGTTTGCTGGGTCATCACTATCCGCCACACCTGGGATTTGGTTACGATTCCAGTCCGCCAAAATTGCCCGACGCATCAATGCAACGTCAGGGGTATTGTTATCAAACAAATCATTCCCCGCATTGTCGATAAATTGGTTAGGAAGTGGCATAAGAACACGTTGCCCAGGAATTGCCACGTTAGGGATGAAACTTATAGCGTTACCATCGTGGTAATGTCTTGCAGAGGTCGGGATTTCAAAACGGAACTGACCTTGGTAAACATCTATGTTATGAGAATGAAGAAGGTCGTATCTGAAACCAGTAGCAGGTGAGATTGCAGGACGCTGAAGATAAATTCTCCATGAATAAACTGCACGGCGATTGTATTCTGCTGTCAGAGGCACAACCATGTCGACACCCGTGTTACTCCAGTTCGCAGTTGTGCGCGCACGAAATTCTGTAATTCCACCGCGAACAAGTGCCATGTAAACAATGTCGCCACCGCCTAAACCACTAACAGTTGGAATACCAGCCTCGTGGATACGTGTTCCGATTTCGACACTTGGACGTGGGAGATTTTGAATCCTCATGTTTGGAACCAATGATGCAGCCATAGCACGTTGAACCAACGGCACGAATGCCCCGCCAATGAAACCTGTCAAAACGAATATTGATGCAATGCCCAATACCGCAAACTTTCGCAAAACACTTCTTCTTCTAAAGTTAGTCATAGGTCTATATTATCTTTCTGAGCCTCGGTTGTCAACATCTAATATTTTTGTGCAAACACCATCTTCGCAAACAATCTCTGCTGGCAACGGTACTGCCCTTGCGAATTGAGAAACTGGTTGTTCTGTCACCATAGCAGGGTTGCTGGTTACAACTGGGCTCGCTTTGATTACGGGCGAGGCATCCACATCCACTTCGACTTCTACAACTGGTTTTACCACAGGTGCAATAGGCGTGGTTTGTTTAAAAACAGATACAGCAGGCTCGGCAACTTGTTCTGTCGGTGCAGGTACGGATTCAACCGCTGGGTCTACAAGTGGGGTTACAACAGGTTCTTGCGCTGTCACAGGTTGCTCTGTTTGTTCAACAGCAACTGGCTCAAGTGAAAGTTCTTCTGCAACTGGCTCTGAAACAACATCAGTTGTTGGTTCGGCGGTTTGCTCTGTTACCGCAGAGCGCGTCAATGACTCGTTCGCATGTTCAAGAGAACTGCGTATCATCGCATTTTCCTGCTGGAGGTTTTGAATACGGGCAAGGTTAGCCTCGTTTTGTTGGATGCTCGTATGAAGTAGCAACCCTGTGAGTGTTAGGGCCAATGCCATTGTTACCCCGAGGGCTGTTAAAAACCCAGATGGACCGCGTCTGCGTCCACGTTTGTCTTGTACCACGTTACCGTGAGTATCTCTTTTGTGTTCCGTTGTTTTATCGTCTTTGTACATAGAACTAATGTGTGCAAAGACAAAAATTTAATACATTCTTTTTTAAATAGGGGGCAGTAAAAGGTTGCGAGGGGAGCGGATTTAGTTTTTGCAAGGTTTGCACTTTTGCCGAGAAATCACTTTCAAGGCTTTTATACTCTTTAGTTATAAATCTCAATAAATTGTCTTGAAGCGATTTTCGGGAAAAGATTGCAAACTGCAAAAACTAAATCCGCTCCCCGACGCAACCTTTGCCGTCCCTGCTTAACCGCCGAAAGCAGCAGCCAGTTCTTTATATTGTGCATCGGCTTCCGAAACACGTGTATAACTTTCACCTGTTATCTCATATATAAATGGGTTGAGTTCACCCAACTTGTGGAACAAACCAAGTTGCTTGGTCACACCGTTGCCAAGTTTTTTTACCTCGACACCATACGCAAAAAATTCACAAACTTTTCCGTCTAACAAACCTTTGTTGACACCTGGAACCGCCAAAACACTATTCTTCATTATACTTCTACCTCCAGCGTTTCTTCATCTTCTCCAAGAACACCCATCATTTGTTTATGAGCAACCTTGCTTAGCGTACCCTTTTCGTGGAGAGCGTTCATAACGTTTTTTCGGTACTCGACAAATGTCAAACCTTGACCTGCCTTTCCTTCATTATAAAGGCTTATGATAGAACTCCCCAACTTCCCAAAAAAGTCTTCGCGCCCTGTACCGACAGGGTCCGAATCATCGACCTCGTCAACACCGTCGGTATCCAATGGGTTTGTCGAATTCGACAATTTTTTCTTAAGGAAATGCAATGCCGATGTATGCTCCAATTCAAAAGGAGAGTCTTTTGAATCAATTTGTTCCAAAACCTTAATCTTTTCAGGCGTAGTCATAGAGGCATTGTTTTTAATGCCCTCAAGGATTTCCTCAAACAACTTGTCCTCTTCTTTGCACAATGCTTTGTACTTATCTGGGTCTTTGCCGATTTTACCAGTGGTTTCATTTCTGCGTGCCAACATCAATTTCTTGAGTTCAGGCACCTTAATGTCGGAATAAAATTCCACCCATGAGGCCTCCGCTTTGACAGCGGTGTTTTTGTTCTTTTCTCTCTTTACTTTTGCCATCAACCTAAGTATTCCCCATAAGTCGACATTTTGTCAACAAATTTAGAGGGGTTTATTTCCATAATTCTGTTTGCAACTGTAGCCATAATTTCTTCGTCTTGGGTCGCGAACATCATGACGCCTTTGAATTTTTTCATACCGTCGTTAAGTCCCGTAATTGATTCCAAATCAAGGTGGTTTGTTGGTTCGTCCAATATAAGAAAGTTTCCTTTTTCCAACATGGTTTTTGCCAACATACATCTAACCTTTTCACCACCCGATAGGACGTTTACCTGCTTAAGGGCTTCTTCCCCGCTAAACAACATACGCCCAAGCCACCCACGAATGAAACTCTCGTGCGTTTCGGTGGAATATTGTTTTAACCAATCCACTAGGCTTAACTTGTTCCCCTTAAAGTAACTATCGTTGTTCGACGGAAGATACGACGGGTTTACGGTTTTACCAAATGTAACAGTTCCCGAAGTCGGTTTAATTTTTCCCATAAGACAATCAAAAAACTTTGACGCAGTTTGCGAGTTTTCCGAAAGCACCGCAACCCTTTCACCTTTGTTTAGTCTAAAAGAAACATTTTTAAAAAACCCATCAAGTGTTAGGTTTTCAACCGCCAACACTTCGTTACCCAAGTCGCGTTCCATTTCAAAATTAACATACGGGTATTTGCGGCTTGATGGCTTGATGTCCTCGATTGTGAGTTTCTCCAACTCCTTTTTTCTACTCGTAGCCTGTTTGCTTTTTGACGCGTTTGCACTAAATCGAGCGATGAAACTTTTTAATTCTTCCGCGCGGTCGGATGCCTTCTTGTTTGCCTCTTTTTGCTGGCGCAAAATCAACTGGCTGGTTTCATACCAAAAGTCATAATTCCCAACAAACATATTGATTTGCGAGTAATCAACGTCACAAATATGGGTACAGACTTTGTTCAAGAAATGTCGGTTGTGCGAAACGATAATAACCGTGTTTTTGAAATCCAACAAAAAGTTCTCCAACCAACGAACCCCTGCTAGGTCTAGGTTGTTTGTGGGCTCGTCCATAACCAAGATATCTGGGTTACCAAAGAGGGCCCTCGCCAACAAAATCTTGACCTTTAATTTAGGGTCAATATCTTTCATAAGTTTTGTTTGAATATCGGACGGGATTTTCATGCCGTTAAGCATGCTCGCCGCATTACCCTCTGCCTCCCAACCGTCGAGTGCCGTGAACTCGTTCATAATATCAGCCAAACGAATCCCCTGCGCATCCGTGATGTCCTCACCAAGTGCATAAAGTGTTTCTTGTTCTTTTAACAACTTAAAAAGTTTTTCATGCCCGCCTATAACGCACTCTATGGCCGTCATATCGTTGAAAGCATTTTGGTCCTGAGCCAAAACCGACATACGGCGACGCTTTTCAATTACGATTTCGCCCTTGTTTGGGTTTATCTCGCCACCCAGGATTTTTAAAAAGGTGGACTTGCCCGAACCGTTCGCACCGATGATGCCATAGCATTCGCCCGCCACGAATTTTAGGTTCACGTCTTTGAAAAGCACACGCTTTCCGTACTGCAAAGAAACATTAATTGCTGAAATCATATCTTACATTAACACATTGTTTTTTAAATTACAACGTAAAATCTTCTTCAATTTTCTTGACACGGGCAAGCGCACAATCAAGTTTAAACTCGACATATCTTTTGTCGGCCTCAGTCATAGGTCTTGTCATTTGTCTTGGTTCCAATTCCTCGTTCAGCAAATCGTACATAGACTGGTCAATTTCATCCAGCGGTGCAGGCGTTTTGAAATTAGACACATCAACCTTTACGGTCGATTTTTTAAAATCAAACTCCTCTTTAAGCACAGGGTATCCGTCCACACGAAAGAAATTATTATCAATACCTACCACATCATGTATTTCGCTGACTTCGACATTCAACCTCGATATGTCCGCATCCTTATGTTTAAACACCGAACAAAATTCGCCAAACATGCCATCTGAATATTTCGCGTACTCAAGCGAACCACCATCAAACCTAAGCGATTCACCAAGCCCAGTATAATGATACGCCTCAGGTGTTGTTTCCGTAATCTCTGGGTCAGTAAGCATTTTGCCAATAGTCTTTTTTGTTTTTTTAATATATCCATAAAAAATATATATCACAAAAAAGCCCAACTGTCAAGAGTCGGGCTTTTTTTCTATCGTTTTTAAACGATTACTTTTTGCCGTGATGTTCGCCGTCACGTACTGCGTGAGAAACGCCAAGAGCAACAAGCACGATACCAGCAAGAGCCGCTGCTATGTAACCGATTGTTTGCATAACATCAGCAAGATTTGTTGGTTGGAAGTTACCTGTCCATGCGATGTCGTTGAAGATTGCTCCGACAATTGCCATTGTAAGACCAACTGCAAGAACGATAAGTGCTGCAATAGAAAAACCTTTCATTAATATCACCCCCTTTCTCTGGAATATAGGTAGTGATATTGTGTGTTCAATAACAAAAATTATTCAGAATAATTTCAAGACCGAAACTTTGCGTCAAAGAATTTATCTATAGATTCAAAATCCACAGCACCCGTATACATTGATTCAAGTTTTGCGTGCGCAGTTCGTGCCCTTGCCAATGCGGTGTATGCTTCGTTATAAGCAACCGTTTTTTCATCAGCACGTTGCTTTACCGCCTGAATGGTCGCGGTTGACGCCAGCCTCTCGGAATCGATAAACCCAGCCAAATCAATAATCTCTTCGCAAAGACCTGGATACTTTGGGTCGGTCATATGCGGTGCCGTCCCGTCAATCATCCCGATTCCAAGGTCCTCTATGATAACACCGTCTAGGGACTTTGGGTCATTGCTGCAATAAACAAGCATCTTTGGGTTTAGGGGAAACAACTCGGCGAACTTCCGCATGAAAGTACTCTTACCCACACCAGAGCCACCCTTTATAATGTACAGTTTTTTTAGCCCATACATATCAACGATTTCTTTAAAGAAACCAACAAAACCATCTGCCGTAACTGCGCCCATGAAACACTTTTTTTCCATAGCGTTATATATGAAAAAACGCACCCATACGTGAGTGCGCTCTTAGAACAATATATTTTTACCATTTATAATGCGCAAACGCTTTGTTCGATTCAGCAATACGATGGACTTCTTCTTTTTTCTTGAAAGCCCCACCTGTTTGGTTATAAGCATCAACAAATTCACCCGCAAGACGCTCTGCCATAGTGCGCTCGCTACGTTCACGTGCATATTTCACAATCCAACGAATTGCAAGTGTCTGACGGCGAACAGGGCGAACCTCCATAGGAACTTGATAGTTTGAACCACCTACACGGCGCGCTTTTGTTTCCAATAACGGGGATACGTTTTCCAAAACTTGGTTGAAAATCGTCATTTGCTCTACATTAAGTTTTTTGTTCGCACGGTCGAGGGCTTCGTACACAATTCCTTGTGCAATCCCTTTTTTCCCGTCGTGCATGACTTGGTTAATTACTTTTGTAATTACTTTTGACCCAAACCTTGGGTCTGGCAACACATCTCTTGGTGCAATTCCACTTCTTCTTGGCATTTTTAATTTCTCCTTTTTTTCTTACTTCCCCTGCCTATCGGGTACTATATTTTGTTTTAAGCCTCACTCATTTGTGCTGGTTTGCGCTCTCTGCCGAGTGCTTTCTCATATCCCTCTTGTGGGCTACGTCCCATCGACGGACCAAATTTCTTTGAAACGATTTTTGTAATCTTTTCAAGCATTTGCTGAGCCTTATCTGGCGACAAACTCTGGAAATATTCCTCAAGTTCCTTATCAGTAATTGTGGTCTTTTTGGGAATCTGAGCCCAACCATCACCAAAGTGAGTCAATTTAATATCGCCTGCATCCATTATTTTTTATCCCTTTTCGCGCCGTACTTTGAACGGGCTTGTTTGCGTTTCGCAACACCACCTGCATCAAGAGTACCACGCACAATGTGATAACGAACACCTGGCAAGTCCTTAACCCTACCGCCACGAACAAGGACAACACTGTGCTCTTGCAGGTTGTGTCCGATACCGCCGATATAGCAGGTACCTTCCTGTTTGTTCGACAAACGCACACGGGCAACTTTCCTAAGAGCCGAGTTCGGTTTCTTCGGTGTCATTGTTTTGACCTGGATACAAACACCACGTCTTTGTGGGTTGCTGTCCAAAATAGGGGACTTTGATTTAAAAGTCCTTGGCTTGCGCCCACCTTTTACAAGTTGATTTACTGTTGGCATAAAGATACATATAACACATTCTTATATATAAGTCAAGTATTATCTGTCCATTTCAAGTGAACCCTTGAATAACCTGCTAAACGTTATGTCGGTGGGTATAGACGCAACCGCATTGTTGAATGCCCTAAACTCCTCCGCCAGTTGTGCCAGATAAACTTTTGGTTCGCAAAAATACCTCGCCCTATTACCAACAGTTTTGTACAAATTTTTGTCTTTCCCAAACATCCCGTCAAATGTTTGATTGTTCCTATCGAAAAAAGTAAACAACTTGGCACGCAACTCTTTTTCGGCTTTGAGGTGTCGCCAGTGACTGGAGTTATGCGTTGCATTACATTTCTTTTTCTCGGCAAGTTCAGGCTTGTACACCTTTCCTGTTTGCGCGGTATAAAAATCGGATATCCCAATGCTTGCGCTGGTTTTCTTACGTTCTTTCTTTCGGTGATTTTCAACGCGTTGATACAGTTTTTTGTTGTCACTCCTTAACTTAGTGGTATCCTTTCCAATCAAATCCACTTTCATATTCAATCGCGCCTCACGTGCCCGACGCTCCATACCCGTTGTGATATGCCCGACTTTGATTCCGAATTTTTGCAACGCATTTTCTATAAATCCCTCTAATGTCAGTCCATGATTCTTGGCGGTATCGTTCGCAGAATTCGCAAGCGTGTAATCTTTTTCCCAAAGGTCCACAAAAGTTCCCCACTTGAGGTAATATACATGAAGCCTCTTTGTCATTTTAGGTGTTGCCATTTTGATTGACTATATCACAAGTCACGGCAAAAATCAAGACCCAACTATGCTCAAAGCCACAATACTGCCTAGGATTATCGAAACAAAAATATAGTTGTACCATCTGAGGCGTTCACGGAAAAATAACGCCCCGCCAAGTACAATTAACACGGTGGTCGCCACATTGATTGCGTTCAAAACACCAACATTCATGGTTCCTGCGAGTGCAAAATACGTTGCCCCACCGATTACGGATGTGACCGCAATAAGGGCAAAGTTTGGACACTTGAGCCCTGTCAATAACGCGGGTTTAAACTTTTTTCGGTTAAATGCAAAAAGCGCAACCCCAACAATGGCGGTAATCATTGACCTGCGCATTAACTGGTATGCACCTGGGCTTAGACCCGATTCCGATACGTATTGTATTAACAAATCTGACGGTATTGCCGCCGATGCCCAAAGCACCAAAAACAGCAAACCTTTTTTGAACTTGCCACATTCACAGTTTGAAATCTCGTGTTTTGTTTGAAAGTAACCAAACTTTGAACCAAACAACAATATTACGACCAGCAGAGTTATCTCTATCCATATAAGTGTCCCACCAAACAACCACCACGAGAGCGGAACAATTACAACAATCGGCAATAACGACAATGGCTCGGCGATTGAAATGTGCATGCGTTTCAAAACCCCAAGCCATGAAAACAATCGCACCGACATAAAGATACTTATAACAAAAGTCAAACCTACCTGACGCCAAGTGACGTCGTGCCAAATGCTTGGGTCAATTGCGGTCCAGATTGCACCAAAAACAATACCTGCGATTGACGACCAAACCGAGATACCAAGCATTGATGTGTACTTATCTCTTTTGTTCGATTTCCAAAGCAGGCCCTCCGCCGTAAACGCCAAAACCATTATGGCGATGAGCACAAAGAACACTGCCCCAGTTATAGCATGGGGGGGGGTAAAACTCAAACAAATTTAAGGAGATTTTTATTCCGTTGCGCCTTCGCCGTCCTCTTGTTCGGCTTGGGCGATTGCGACGCAAACAACTTTTGCATCCCCTGCGACTTTCATGATGCGAACACCTTGGGTGTCACGGCTGATTTTTGAAATCTCACGCGCACGGGTACGGATAATTGTCCCACAGTCACTGATAAGCATAACATCCTGTTCTGGTTTAACCTGTTTAAGGTTGACAAGCATCCCTGTTTTTTCATTAAAGATACCCGCCTTAACACCTTTTCCTGCACGGCTTTGGAGGCGATAGTCCTCGACATCACTCCGTTTGCCATAACCGTTTTGCGAAACCGTCAAAATTTCATAACCTGGCATAAGCACCGTCATGTCAACAACTTTGTCTTTGCCGTCGTCATCGAGTTTAATAGATTTAACACCACTCGCTGTACGACCCATGTTGCGGACATCTTCCTCACTGAAACGAATACATTTACCACTTGACGCAGCCATCAATATTTCATCACGACCGCTTGTAAGTTGCACAGAAATCAACTCATCCCCGTCTTTAAGCGTAATCGCGGCTTTACCAACACGGCGGATTTTTTTGAATTCAGAAATCGCTGTCTTTTTGATAAGACCGTCTGCCGTCGCCATCATAAGGTGCCCATTATCAAAATTCTCAATCGGGATAACGGCGGTGACACGTTCTTTTTGTTCGGCATCAGGGTTTGTGTCAATTTGCAAAAGGTTCACAATCGCGCGGCCCTTTGTTGCTTTCGCGGCCTCTGGAACTTCATAGGCTTTGATACAGTAAACTTTACCCACGTTTGTAAAGAACATCAAATCATGATGAGTATTTGTAACAAAAAGGTTTTCAACAAAGTCTTCTTCTTTTGTAGTATGCGTGTTTGAACCACGACCACCGCGACGTTGAGCCTTGTACTCGGCCAACGGAAGGCGTTTGATATAACCATAGTGCGACATTGAAACAACAACGTCTTCTTTTTCAATAAGGTCGGCAATTTCGATTTCGCCAAAGTCATGAACAAGTTCAGTTCTGCGGTCATGTCCATATTTTTCACGGATTTCAATAAGTTCGTTTTTGATAATCTCGAGAACACGTTTTGGCGAAGAAAGAATAGACTTTAAATCCGCGATAAGAAGTTTAAGTTCAGCAAGTTCTTTTTTTATTTTGTCGACCTCGAGTTTCGCCAAACGATGCAAACGCATATCCAAAATCGCACTGGATTGTTTTTCCGACAAGATAAACTTCTTCATCAATTTTTCTTGAGCATCGTGACGGTCATCTGCGGACTTGATAATTTTGATAACCTCATCAATGTTTGCAAGCGCAATAACCAAACCTTCCAAAATATGTGCGCGCGCTTCCGCGGCATCAAGGTCAAATTTTGTTCGTCGCATGATAACTTCTTTTTGGTGTTCAAGGTAATGCACGAGCATTTCTTTAAGGTTCAAATATTTCGGAGTATTATTAACAAGCGCCAAAAACGTAATACCAATAGAAGTCTGCATTTGTGTGTGTTTGTAAAGTTGGTTTAAAACAACAGCGGCCTGAGCCTCGCGTTTAAGGTCAATAACGATACGCAAGCCATCACGGTCAGATTGTTCATGAACATCTGTGACGCCCTCGATTTTTTTGTCTTTACCAACCGCAATATCTGCGATGTTTTTAATAAGTGTACTTTTCACAACTTGGAACGGAATCTCTGTGATAACAATACGTTGTTTACCGTTTGCGTCTTGTTCAATATCTGCTTTTGCACGAATTACCACACCGCCGCGACCTGTCTTATAGGCGTGCTTGATTGCCTGACGCCCCATAATAATACCACCAGTCGGGAAATCAGGTGCAGGTATAATTTTTGTAAGTGCATCAATAGAAACTTCCTCATCATCAATAACAGCAATAACACCGTTGATAACTTCGGTGATGTTGTGCGGAGGAATACTTGTTGCCATACCAACCGCGATACCCTCTGCCCCGTTGACCAAAAGGTTTGGGTAACGCGCAGGAAGAACTGTTGGCTCTTCTTCGGACTCGTCAAAGTTCGGTTTAAAGTCAACCGTGTTTTTGTCAATCTCGCGCAAGAGTTCGTTCGAGATTTGGCTTAGGCGGGCCTCGGTATAACGCATAGCAGCAGGAGGGTCATCGTCAATCGAACCAAAGTTACCATGACCATCAATAAGGATTTCCGACATAGACCAAGGTTGTGCCATACGAACCAAAGAGTCATAAATCGCACTATCACCATGCGGGTGATATTTACCCATTGTTTCACCAACGATACGGGCGGATTTTTTGTGGGGCTTGTCACTGGTGATATTAAGTTCGTGCATCGCGTACAAAATACGACGGTGAACAGGTTTCAGACCATCACGCGCATCTGGAATAGCACGCGACATATTAACCATCATCGCATACAACATGAAAGAGTCCTTGACCTCGTCTTCAATCCGCACTTTGATAATGCGAGTATTGTCCACGACGGGTTCAGGTTCTTTACTGTTTTTAACAGGTTTAATTTCTTCGTTTTCTTTATCCATATCACTCATATCCCTATCTCCTTATACATCCACCTTGCCTGTGTACTTGGCGGCGTGCTCGTTAATAAAGTCACGACGAAGTTCAGGCTTTTCACCCATAAGTGTTGTAAATATTTCATCAGCCATAAACGCATCTTCCATGTTGACCTGTAACAAAGTACGATTTTCAGGCGACATTGTTGTTGTCCAAAGTTGCTCGGCATTCATCTCACCAAGACCCTTATAGCGTTGAATAGTACAACCGCTTTTTGAATTCTTGGCAAAGTGTTTGTCCAACTCGGCGTCTGAGTAAAAATATTGTTCACTTTTCCCGCGTGATACTTTGAACAATGGTGGTTG
The DNA here is from genome assembly GCA_009787915.1 of Bacillota bacterium. GTDB lineage: Bacteria > Bacillota > Clostridia > Christensenellales > UBA1242 > WQSK01. The sequence goes on along the minus strand of WQSK01000001.1, from coordinate 30,685 downwards.
TGCAATATAGACATGGCCATTTTCAATAAGCGGTCGCATGAAACGATAAAAGAACGTAAGCAACAATATACGAATGTGTGAACCGTCAACGTCAGCATCGGTCATACATATGATTTTGCCGTAACGCAATTTGCTAAGTTCAAAATCCTCTTGGATTCCACAACCAAAAGCCGTAATCATGTTTTTAATCTCGGCGTTTTCCAAAACACGACCAAGGCGTGCTTTTTCAACGTTCAAAATTTTACCCTTAAGTGGCAGAATGGCTTGGAAGCGACGGTTACGACCTTGTTTTGCGGTACCACCAGCAGACTCCCCCTCAACAATATATATCTCGCAAAGTTCTGCTTTTCTTTCTGTACAATCCGCCAACTTGCCTGGCAAAGTCGTTGTTTCCAAAACCGATTTTCTGCGGATAAGGTCTTTGGCATTACGCGCGGCATCACGTGCATTACGCGCGACGATAAACTTGTTGATAAGTTCTTTTGCTTGTTTTGGATTTTCCTCCAAAAACGTTGTAAAGTTTTCTTGCATTGCGTGTTCGACCTCTGCACGCATGAAACTGTTTCCAAGTTTTGTTTTTGTTTGCCCCTCGAACTGCGGGTTTCTAAGTTTAACCGAAATAACCGCACAAATACCTTCAAGGGTATCGTCAATACTTAACTTATCACTGTCTTTTAACAAGTTTGCTTTTTTCCCGTACTCATTAACAATTTTGTTAAGTGCGTTTCGGAAACCAATGAGGTGAACCCCGCCCTCCTCGGTATTGATATTGTTTGCATAGGTATGAATGTTTTCACCGTATCCATCATTGTAACCAAAAGCAATTTCAACCTCGGTGTCGTTGCCTTTTTTCTGCATATAAATTGTCTGTGCCAAAACAAGTTCTTTGTTACGGTTAAGGTACTCGACATATTCAACGATACCGCCTTTAAAGCAGAACTCGTCTTTTCTCTCACGTCCTGGTCGTGCGTCAGAAGCAATAACCCTAAGCCCCTTATTAAGAAACGCAACTTCACGGAGCCTTCCGCGCATTTGGTCATAGTTAAAGTCAACTGTATCAAAGATATCAGAATCAGGCATAAAGGTGACACTTGTCCCGCGCTTGCTTGTTTTACCTGTTTCCGCCAACGGACGCTGAGGAATACCACGGTTGAACGTCATTTTGTGGGCTTTTCCGTCTTGCCAAACTTCGACATCCAGCCATTCAGAGAGCGCATTAACAACAGAAACACCAACACCATGCAAACCACCAGAGATTTTATAACCGCTTCCGCCGAACTTGCCGCCTGCGTGGAGTTTTGTAAGAACAACCTCGACACTGGAAACTTTTTCCGTCGGGTGAATACCCACAGGAATACCGCGACCATTATCGGTAACGTTTACGGAACCATCTTTCAAAATCGAAACAGTAATAACATCACAATATCCCGCCAATGCTTCATCAACACAGTTGTCGACCAACTCTACGATAAGGTGGTGAAGACCACGCTCGTCCGTGCTCCCGATATACATACCAGGACGCTTGCGAACAGGGTCAAGACCTTCCAAGACCTGAATGTCTGATGCTTTGTATTCAGTATTTGTTTTTGCCACTTAAAGTGCACCTCCGTTAGTTACTGACTATAACACACAGGGGTAAAAATGACAAGGGTTTTGGCACTTTTTCGCACAAAAATTAATGCAAATTTTGACACAAATTACTCCCCCGTAAAGGCCTTATAATACTTCTTTTTCATTGCCATAAGTTCCGCATGGGTTCCGTGCTCTACGATTTTTCCATTATCCATATAATAAATCATGTCACAATTTTCCGCGCTGGCAAGACGGTGGGTAACAAAAATTGTAGTCTGATTTTTTTTGTGCTTCATGATTTTTTCATAGACCTGTTTTTCCGTCACAGGGTCGGTCGCCGACAAAGACTGGTGAAATATCGCAACGTCTGGGTTTTGTAAAATCAAACGCGCCACACAAAGTGCCTGCTTTTGCCCATGCCCAATAACAGAGGTACTGTCTGTCAAAAATGTTTCATACCCGTTTTCAAGTTCCTCAATAAATCCGTTACTTCCAAGTTTTTCTGTAACAGACATAACGTTTTCAGGGAGTTCGCGACGAATACCATACAACAGGTTTTCGGCAACCGTGCCTCGGAAAATAAACGGCTGTTCAAAAGCAATCCCCACGCATTTATAGTAACTTCTGCTCTCAATCTCGTCCAAACTTATACCATCCACGGTTATTGCCCCGCTTGATGGTTTTTCCAACTTGGCCAAGAGGTCAACGACATACGACTTGCCCCCGCCTGCAGGTCCAACAAATGCAACGGATGAACCTTGCGGAATGTTAAACGAAATTCGGTCAAGGTTTCTTTTTTCTCCGTGCATAAGCGACACATTGTTGAACTTAATCGCCGAACGAATGCGCGGTATCTCGATGTGTTCTTTTTCGGTGATACTTGTTTCAAAGTCCAAAATCTCGAAAACCCTAGGCGCGTTGGTGACAATATGTTGCAATAGATTTGTCGCAGTTGTAACAATAACGGCGTTGGCCAAAAACCTGTTTGAAAATAAAACAAATGCGGGCAACACCCCGAACTCGGTTGGTATAGCCTGGGTCACATACAACACAGCAAACAGGAACGTAACCAACAAGGTCATAAAATCCTGAATAAACCTTATATACACGGCGTTAAAAGAAAGTGCGGTTTCCTCGGCGGTCATAGACTTTGCGTGGTCGGCGTTGATTTCTTTGAATTTACTATTTGTTCCGTCATCAAGACCATGAATAGTCTGAAATTCTTTAAGCGAGAACTTTTGGTCAATGTGCGTAAATGTTGTGCTTGCCACAGTAAAGAAGTTGTTAAAATATTTTTGGGTTTTCTTGGAAATAAGACGTGCAGCAATAACACAAATTGGGATTGAAAGAATAACAACAATTGCCAGTATCCAGTTAATCATAAACATCATAATCGCCGAAGTTATAAAGAACACCGCAACACGCGCCATTGTATAAAATGTCACAAGGAAGTTATTGATAATCATAGGTGTCAAGGTCGCAACCCGTCGTGACAAATCCCCAACGGTGAATTTTTGTAAAAACGATATAGGCACGGTGTCAAGTTTTCTTTTGACTTCGGTAATCTTTTTGACCATGATGTCGTTTTCACATCTAAGTATCGTAAACTGACAAAAAATATCAAACAGCGCATTCAACACGGCAAGAACCAAAAAGATAATTAGATACTGGACAACTGAATGGAGTGGTAGCGGAACCCCTGCATCCCCCAACCACCCTCGCAAGGTGTCAAAAGCACCCCGCAAAAATGTCGGCATGAACGCAAACATAATGATACTGATTGCACCTACAATCAGTACCGCAATAATGCGCCACTTCATGAAACTAAAAAACGAAAAGATTCTTAATAAATTTTTCATAAGAACCTCTCACTACGTTCAAGAACCTTGTTCCTCATTACATTCGTCATAGTTTTCCCGCCGCCTCCGCAGAAACCTGAACGTGGGTTTCCTCTGTTAGGTTTACCGTTTGGACTGTATCCTCCTCGCCCGTGGTTGTCGGAACCTCTTGTGCAATTTTATCATCCTCGTAAACCATTGTACCGATGTTGGATGCGTGGAACTCGCGATACCCTGGGTTTGACCTCATAAGCCCCGCATGTGTACCCTGCCCAGTAACTTCACCATTTTTAAGAACATAAAGACGTTGACACGCTTTACATACCGTCACATTAAGCGACATGAAAACCGCGGTCTTTTTCTCGCGTTTAAGTTTCGCTATCAGTTTTTGTATATAAGAATCCCTAACGTGTTCGAAACATTGGTTGAACACATAAAGGCTTGCTGGTTTCAAAACCGTTCTTACCAAAGAGATAACGTTTTTGATACCCTCGGGAACCAAAGACCCGTCTTTGATTTCAAAGTCCAAGAAATTATCAAACTGTTTTACAAAACGCATAGCCCCAAGTTCTTTGAACACATCCAAAATTTGTTCATCAGTCAGCGACGGGTTAAGTATCTTTAAGTTATCACGAATCGTCCCAGGTATAATTTGTGCGTTGTGACAGTAACTTACAAAATCGCGCCTCCAAAAACTTGGATTAATCTGTGCTATATCAATTTCGTTAAATGTAATAAGACCGTCCTCTGGCTGGTCAAGTTGCAAAAGCAAACTCCCAAGGATGCTTTTTCCACTCCCGATACCTCCGACGATACCGACAAATTTGCCCTCTGGAATCTCAATGTTCACACAAGAAAGTTGTTTCTTATAAGAAACATTGTTTAACTTGACCGTGTTTTTTTTGTATACAGGCAAACTATTTAGCCCGCAAGGTTCTTTTTCCTCGGTCATAGCATAGTAAGCGTCAAGTCGTTTGTATGTATATTTACATCTAGGGATTGTGTCAAGGAACCAAACAAAGATTTGGTGCGACCCCGCCCAAATACGGTTGATATATTGTATAGCGGTCGAAAGGTAAACAATGGTTCTATATTCACCCTGTGTCAGTTGGCCAGTGGACGCAAACAAAATGATAAGAACCGTAACAAGCGTAAACAATATCGCATGAAAGCCTGTACTCATCGCATGACCGCGTGTTGTTGCCAAGGCTTGGCGGCGGTTGTTGGCAACGTGCCCTTCAAAATCCTGCGCCCTTTCATCTGCTTTACCTAATATACGAATATCACGCGCGCCTCTTATCCCCTCTTTCATGTTGAGGTACATCTCATCATACGATTCAACGCTTGGTGGAACGAACCTGCCCATTCTTTTGATGTTTAAAAAATAAAACAATCCAACAAACGGAATTGTTGCCAACGCAAACACTGCGTAAATCCAACTTAGGGTAAACAAAAAGATTATACTCCCAACAATAGCCACAGGAAAAAACACAAGCATGGATATCTTGCGACGGTGGTATGTCCGTAACCAGTTTGTGTCGTTCATAATAGTAGGCAAAATTTTTGCTACACCAATTCTGTCGATTTGCTCCCCTGACAGTTTGCTGAACTTTTGGTAAAGCGCCGCCCTTATGTTTGCCGAATATTTGTTTGTATAAACTGCACCAAGCCACTCTGTCAAAAAGAACACCGCAAAAATCACGACAATGAATCCAAGTACCAAAAGCGACTGCCACACCAACGGGGCTATGTCTGTGGACTCCGCCATAAATTGTTGTTCCGCCGTAATCGTGACGCGCTGTAACAAAATCGGGAAATAAAGTGCCAACGCCTCTAACGCCGCCATGGACAACAAAAAATATACCGCATAGCGTTTGATACCTTTTGTGTAGGACGGGCGCCGATTCTTTTTCATATGAATATAGATATTCTATAACCGCAAACTTTTTTTGGCAACCAAAAGTGAGTGCAAAATTATCTGACTGGAGGAACATTTCTCCGCGCCTGGTCTATCGCCTCCGCAATGTTTGCCGCCAAAAACTGTTGATACTCGGTTGTCCTTAAAAGTGCCTCGTCATTTGGGTTAGACAAAAACCCACACTCCAAAAGCACCGACGGAAAACCCGTAGAGTTCAAAATATAAAAATCCCCCGTGGACGCGCGGCGATTGCCCTGCAATGGCAGATTGTTAAAATGCGCCTGAAGGGACTCGGCAAAGTGTCTACTGATTTCGCCGCTTTGGTTGAAAAATGCCTGAAAGCCCCGAACCCCAGGGTGCGATGGCAGACTGTTTAGGTGTATTGAAACCACCAAATCGGGTTGAACCGACTCGATAATTCTACGGCGCGCATCCATGTCACTACGCTTGCGATTTCTTGCCATAGGGGCCGCCAAATCTGCCTCGGTCGTCCTTGTCATAGTCGTACCTATACCAATGCTTTTAAGTTCGCTCTCCAAAAACCTTGCAATAGCCAAAACAACATCGGCCTCGCGAGTTCCGTTTTTTCCTACCGCCCCACCGTCATGCCCGCCGTGACCAGCGTCAATCACAACATGAAAATCCGCCGTCCGCGCATGAACTGGGCGTGACCGAAAGTCCACAAACAAAGAAGTAATAATTGCTACGGCAAACAAAACACATACGACACGAATCATCATGTTCTATATATATGTGGTTGTCACAAAAACTTTGCGCCTCCCAAATATTTTTGCAAAACCTCTGGCACACGAACACGTCCGTCCGCGGTCTGGAACTGTTCAACAATCGCAGGAATTAAACGACTGGTCGCCAAACCACTTGCATTAAGCGTATGAACAAACTCGGTCGTTGTTCTTTTTGTTCTTATCGCCGCACGACGCGCCTGATATTGCTGGGCGGTCGAACAAGAACTAACCTCCTTAAACCCGCCCTCGATACTGGTCATGCTTGGGATATAGACCTCGATGTCATATGTTTTTGCCATAGCCCCGCCAACATCACCAGCGGCAAGCGCAACAGTCCGTGCATGGAGTCCAAGCCCCCTAACAAGTTCCTCGGCATTTGAAACGATTTCCAAAAAGTATTGTTCATCGTCCTCTTTGTTGCAAAAGATAAATTGCTCTATTTTATGGAATTGAAAACCGCGAATCATACCGCGTTCGGAGTTACCATAGTTCCCAATCTCGCGCCTGTAACATGGTGAAAACCCAAAATATTTAATCGGGAGTTTGTCCTGTGGAATAATCTCATCGCGATGAAGGTTTATAATCGCGGTTTCGGATGTCGGCAACAAAAACCTAAAATCGGGGTCGCTGAACTTTGGGGCTTTCCCACCTTTGGTTCCAATACCTGCACCTGCGCTTGTACAAAAAATGTTTTCAGCAAACTTTGGAAACTGACCCGCGGCATATCCGCTTTGGTAATTCAAAAGGTGCGGAGGCATTATAAACTCGTACCCATTTCGTGTGTGAAAATCTACAAAGTAGTTCAAAAGTGCCCACTCTAACCTCGCACCCATGTTTGTGTAGACCCAGGTTCCGCGCCCGCTGATTTTCGCCGCACGCTCGTAATCAATAAGACCCAAACTTGTACACAGTTCAACATGGTCTTTTGGTTTAAAATCAAAAGTCGGTTTAACACCAATCGTTTCGACTACACGGTTTTTTTCCTTGCCACCTGATTGGACTTCTTCCATTGGCAAATTCGGAATCCCCGCCATTATATCAAAAATTTTCTTCTCGATTTTGTCAATATTGATTTTGGATATTTTTTCTGACAAAACCTTTGTTCCTGCAATCAAGTTTGTGCGCTCTGTGGCATCTTTGGCTTTCGATATTTGGTCGTTCAAACGATTGCGCTCGGCTCTCAGGTTCTCCCCCTCGGTTTGAATCTTGCGCTTTTTTGCATCAAGTTTCAAAAGTTCCGCAAACATCTTTGAAACCTGTTCAATTTCGTACCCGCGCTTTGCAAGGGTTTTTGCCACCGCCTCGGAACCTTCCCGTATCAAATTAATATCAATCATGCCGATATGATAACATTATCAAAGTCCAAACGTCAATAAAGACGACCGCACAATTTTATCGCCATCCGCATCAAATTCTATGAGGGATTTTCTATGCTCGGTAATTACCTCTTTCTCGTAATATCGCTTTTCTATTCCTTCGTCTTTTTTGCCGTCAACCTCTACGTATGTTGTACTCCAATATTCGTTCGGGTCTGTTGTGATTTGCACATCAAGAATATCGGTACCATGGGAACCAAGGTCCATCTTCTCTATAACAGTTCTCGTTTTTCGCAAATCAACAGCAGTTACAATCGCACCCGTGTTGTTGCCCCTAAGGCCCCGACTATAAAATATGGTAAACGGAATCCCGCCAAGTTTTTTTTCTAACTCGGTCGCCATACATATGGTTGGCGGGTTCAGGTTGTTTTTAAGTTGCAAAGTACAAACATCGATTTTGTAAGGCGGTTTATAAACCTCACCATTTTCCCATGATTTAAGGACTCGCATTGTGTCACCTGTGCCAGAACGACCAGATGTGTCACCAGGCACAACATCAAAAAAGACATCTTCACTTGCCCCAATAAATACCTTGTGATATTCGTCACCATAAAAGGCCTCACGCGGCAAACGTTTTGATACGTCACCATTTAAATAGCCGTGTTCAATCAGTGTTCTAAGTCCAATAAAAACTTTAATCATCAAAACAACCCTACCATAAATTTTGTTACATTGCAATACCCAAAAATCCCTTTCCACTTTCGGGCAAAAAGTCAAGTGGTTATATGCATTCGTTCTCTGTGTTTATTAAGCAACTCGTCGGCATTGCCACGCGAAAGAATCCAATTGGGATTTGATTCAAAGTTACCCCTAAAATCAACGACCCCGCGCACGAACTCGGGTGGGATAATATGTCGTTTTGCATAAGGCGACATCACGGCAATTCTTTCGCGGAATTTTTCGTTCTCGACATCCCCAAGTTGGTTTGGTAAGCCCAATAAAACCATGCGCGGGTTATATTGATTCCCATAAATACTATGCGTTAAGCGAAGTGGGTCAGAGGCCTCCTCCTTTTCAAGTGGATAAGTTGTATAATAAAGGCGAGAATTTTTATCAGCAAAATGTGAATACTCGCCCGTTTCACCGTTGAGGTGCAACCCGTTGGCAAGAATCCCTCCGATATTTTCTGCATCCGTTTGGTGTAAAAGATGTTTGCAATCTTCATCAAGTATTTCAACAAGCCTTTGTTTTTTCGACTCAGACAAAGGTTCCAAAAGTCCATAGTTCGACGCATATGTTTGAATCCCTTTACTTGAAAAATCGATTAGAAAACAAAGTTTTTCATAATCATCAATCTTCTCATTGGTGTCGGTCTTGCGCAACCATATGTGCGGGTATTCTTGCTCTGCTGGCAAAGTGTATTTCCATACATCAAGCCTTGTATGAATATCTCCGATTTCAAAACCGACAGAACTTGTATCCCTGTTCACACTTCCAAACAATGAAAACGGTGTTGTCTTCGGGTACGGAATATCTCTTTTTGTCCCGTCCGCATGGCATGGCAACTCCCTGCAAATCGTTTTTACATCAGAGAAAACATTATGTACTTTGTGTAAATATTCTTTCGTTAAAACCATTGAGAAATTTATATCACGTTATGAGGCGATTGTCAAGCCCGCACGCCTTGCCTGTTTTTTCGCACGGCGCGGAAGGCGTTTTAATTTCTCGCTTGTGTTATATGGCCATTTTCTGTCCTCGGGGAGTGCAGGAGTTTCCAAAACTGTTAGGTCCTCTAAAATCCTGTCAATCGTCTTAAGCATTTGGCTATAGGTCAGACCGTCGATAAATCGCTCGTCAATAGAAATCCCTAGTTCCACCACTTTTTCTGCGGTGATTTTTTGTGTCTTTTGGCATACAACGGGTTTCCATGTTTCCTTTCCCATTGTTAGGAAAAAACCACAATTCCCGAACTCGTACAAATGGTGCCAAGTTGCCCCTAGGTGGATACTTTTGAGGTCGCCGTAGAAAATGCTTGTGTGCATTGGGCTGGTTTCAAACATGAATTTGTCTGACAATAATCCCCACCTATCGCGAATCCTAAATGTCCAAACGATAAAGCGCAACAAAAAGTTCGGTGCGCGACCCAAAAGGCTGTCAACGAACTTGTCCGTAGAGTTTTCCTCGAACACCGCTTTTTTAAGTGCCGAGTCAACACGTTCTTTGACCTCGTCCAATGTTTCGTTGCCGTGGAACCTGCATTTAATCGCCGTTTCCTTTTCGCCTGTTCTTAAATTCTTGTGCACGGTGCACGCCACATCAACATGATGACGCTGATAGATTTTGCCCTTTACAACAAAGCGGTTCAATTGGGGTCTTAAATAAAAAATCCGCACCAAAACCGCGAGCGCAATATCGCGATAGTTGTATTCTTTGCCTTCTTTCTTTTTTAACTCTATATAATCATCGAATTTTTTGCACAACACTTCTTTTGTAAAATAGTTCGTAGCCTCGCACCTACGTGTGCCTACAAGCAACGTCGCCACTCGGCTAAAGCCATTTACGTTTTTAACTTTTTGTCCTTCTTTTCTCATATGCTACATCCCTTCGATTGCCCGACGTGTTTCGCGGGCAATATCACGTTCTTTCTGTGTTTGTTTTTTGTCATAAGTATGTTTCCCTTTTCCAATAGCAATCTCGAGTTTCACGCGACCACTTTTATTAAAATACAGCCTAAGAGGTACACATGTCACGCCTTTTGTTTTAACTGCGTTATGGATTTTTTTAATCTCATGTATGTTTAACAAAAGTTGCCTATCCCTGCGCGTTTCCTGGGTTGATACATCACCGAATTGAAACGGAGAGAAATGCGCGTTTTTAAGTATAGCACTTATTCCCCCGTTTGATGCAACCTGAAAATAAACGAAACTGTCCTTAAGATTAACGTTTCCAGCGCGCGCGGATTTGACTTCCCACCCAAGCAACGACAACCCCGCCTCGAATTTGTCATCTATGGCATAGTCAAACCTTGCCTTGCGGTTGTCGTCAATTATATTCATCCCCATCCTCTGGAACCTTGACACCTAGTTTTTCAAGAGCCTCTTTGCTCTTATCCGACATGTGTATTGGAACCAATTTAACATCTGGAAAATCTTTTTTAAGCGCCAAAAACTCTGGAACATCGATATGCACGGGAACCCGCTCTGATAAAGGTGCGCCTGTGCATTCGATAAACGCCATATCCACCCCATCAACCAAAGCCCTAACATTATCCGTCATCGAAGTGTCACCGCTGAAAGAAATCGTTTTTCCGTCTTTTGTTATTTTAAAACCATATGCAACGCAACCCTGCTCCTCACAGTGTGACACAGAGTATGCCTTAATCTCGTACCCCTCTATATTGAAAACTCTTTTGTCTTTGGCTTCCAATATCGTTAGGTCGATATTTTTCTTCGCCACCTTAAAGCCAAAGATACCTGGCCAAATCATGTCGCATAAAACCTTGTGACGCTTTGCAAAACCCTTTGGTGCGATGATTGTTAATTTGCGACCTCTTGGGTTGAAACCCATCGCCCCTAAAAAAAACGGAACATCAAAATCATGGTCACCGTGAAAGTGCGACAAAATAAGGACTTTAACCTTGTCAAAATCCACGTCGTCATTGCGGAGTTTTTGCACCAAACCATTTGGGCAATCAAAAAGAACCTCGTCATTAATAAACGCACATGCGCTGAAATTCTTTGCCGCCGAACTTCCCGTCCCGTAGAGTTTTACTTTCATTTGTTTATTACCTCGTAACCATCCCTAGTATCTTTAATAATGTACCCCAAAGTCAATACTTCATCACGCAATTTATCGGCACCTGCCCAATCTTTTGCAAGTTTCTTTTCATGCCGAGCCTTTGCCAAATCCAAAACTTTTTTCGGAACATCCGCGCTCTTTTGTGAAGCCAAAAACTTTTGAACACGCGTTTCTAAATCAAGTGACAAAACCGAATCCAACGCAATCGCCATGTCATACACCACACGCGAGGGTGCGCCCTTAACCGCGTCCCACAACAAGGCAACCGCCCTCGGGGTATTCAAATCATCCCAAAGCACAACCATCGGTGAAAAGGTTGCTGGTGAGGCTTGTTCACTTGAAGCCGAGGACTGTTTGAGGCGCAAGCCGAGTTCCGCAGGCGAGAGGGAATTAGCCTTGACAGCAACCTTATGCCTGGCCAATTGCTTTACGAGATTGTCAAGCGCGGTTTGGGCACTTTGCAGACCTTCCCATGTAAAATTAAAAATCGACCTATAGTGCGTCAACAAACACATATATCTAAACGCGATTGGGTCGATTCCTTTTTTTTCTATGTCAGACAACATAAAACCATTTCCCAAAGACTTTGACATCTTTTTGCCGTCCACCGTCATGAACTCGTTATGCATCCAAAAGTTCGCCATTGGCTTGCCCGTCAGACTCTCGGTCTGGGCAATCTCGTTTGTGTGATGTGTCGGTATATGGTCAATCCCGCCCGTGTGAATATCAAACGTGTCGCCCAAAAATTCGCGCGCAATAGCACTGCACTCAATATGCCACGCAGGCGCACCGTGTTTGCCCCACTTGGTTTCCCATTGCTGTAAACTCTTTGGGTCGACGATTTTCCAGAGGGCAAAATCATGAGGGTTACGTTTTTCGCCCATAGCAATCCTTGCACCCGCAATGTTTGATTCAATCGGCTGGCGACTTAGTTTGTTATAAGTCGGAACTTTTGAAGAATCAAAATACACACCATCTTTTATTGTGTAGGCAAAACCTTTTTTCTCAAGTTGCTCTACCATATCAACCATTTGTTTGATGAAACCTGTGGCGGGGGCAACAACTTGGGGGCGACGGATGTTAAGTTTCTCACAATCAACAAAATATTGGTCGGTATATCTTTTGGCTAACTCCGAGGCAGTGATACCTTGCGCCCGTGCGGCCTTTTCAACTTTGTCCTCGCCGTCATCGCCGTCTGACACAAGATGCCCAACATCGGTCAGGTTCATGACATCATAAATTTTATATCCATACGCGTTTATGGTCTTTTTCAAAATATCCGCAATCACATATGCACGCAAGTTCCCAATCGTAGCGGTATTATAAACCGTGGGTCCACAAGAATACATCTTTACGATTTTATTTTTTTTGTCTATAGGGACAAACTCTTGTTTCTCTCGGGAGAGCGTATTATAAAACTTAATCATGATATCCCAACCGCCTTTCGCACGCGGTTCAATGTTTCGCGCGCGACCTTTCGGGTTTCCACCGCGCCCAAAGCCAAAATCTTTTCAACCTCGCCATAGTTTTCCATAAGATAATTATATCGCTCTCTCATCGGGGTGATGACTTTGTTTACGGCGTCGAACAATCTTTGCTTCGCATCCCCCCAACCAATACAAGGGTCCAAATCTTTCCCCGTAAAATGTTTGTACAATACATATATAAGGTGGTCTTTCGGCTTTGGGTCAGTTGGCAAAGACGAATCCGTTTCAATTCGTTTAATTGCTTTAAGCAAATCTTGCTCTGAACAAAACAATGGAATCACATTCCCGTAACTCTTGGACATCTTGCGCCCGTCAAGTCCTGCAATAGTTCCGACATCGGGCTTGATTAAATCTTTCGGAACAACAAGTGTGTTTCCATAAACGGCGTTGAAAGACTTTGCAATGTCCGCGGCAATTTCGATGTGTTGTTTTTGGTCTTGCCCCACAGGAACTATTGACGTATCCACAATCATAATATCTGCGGCCTGTAAAACAGGATAAGTAAACAAACCTACGTTCACATCTTTGTCAGGGTCTTGATTTTTATCTACGGCATTTTGAACAACGGTTTTATAAGCATGAGCGCGGTTTAACAAACCCTTTGGGGTAACGTTGCTTATTATTGTAGCCAGTTCAAAAATCTCGGGAATATCCGATTGGCGATAAAACGCGGTCTTTTTCACATCAAGTCCGCACGCCAACCACACACAAGCAATGTGCCTTATCGCGGTCGAGAGTTCTTTTGCATTCTTGACCGTTGTAAGCGCATGTGCGTCTGCGATAAAAAAATAACTTTTGTCGGTCGATTCGTTTGCACTCTTGATTGCAGGGGCAATGGCACCAAGGTAATTCCCTAAATGTAAGGTGCCCGACGGTTTAACGCCTGTAAGTATCACATTTTTTTTAACAACCATGTTAGTTCACCACCTTTATAACCAGTTCCTTGCCCTTTGCTTCGTCTGGCCCGATTACGGCACAGTTTTTTATACCATACGCCGCCGCATATTCAAAAGCCTTTGCTAAATTTTTCGCCCCAAGATATACCAACACGTTTTGCCCCTTTGCCCGCAAATCATTTGCAATTTTTTGAGCAAAAGATTCTGTACCAAGCGGGATTAACATAAGGTCAATCGGACTCTTTGTCTGGTGAGTTTGGGTTATCACCGCCATAAGGGGTTCAAGCCCAAGTGACAGTCCAACCGCGGGATATTGTTTTCCATTATCAATAAAGTTCCCAATGATTTTGTCATAGCGACCGCCTCCACCGATTGAACTTTGTATTTTGCCCGAACTGTCATACAACTCGTAAACGGTGCCCGTATAAACATTAAGCCCTCTCGCCAAATATGGGGCGTACTCGCAATATTCTAAAACTCCAAGTTCGCCAAGGGCAAACTCCAAATCCAAAACCTCGGGAATCTTTGGCGCGTTTTTTACGTTGTGGATAAGTTCTTCGGCCTCTTTCGGTTTCATGTGCTTGGACAAATCGTCAATAAGTGCCTTATGCGTAACCTTTGCCATTTTGTCGATTATAGAAATAATTTTGTCCGAGTACGGGAGTAACTTTCTATTCCCGTATTTAACCAGTGGTTTTATTCCCAACTCTAAACAACATTTGATTGCCAAAGATATAAGTTCCGCCTCGATGTGTTGACCGTCAATCCCAACCGCGTCAACGTCGCATTGATAAAACTCGCGCGTGCGCCCCATTTTCACAGGTCCATTGCGCCAGACTTTTCCAATCTCGTATCGTTTCATCGGCAACTTGATACTTTGGTTGTTCGCAATGTACTTGCAAAGTGGCACGGTCAAATCAAACCTAAGCCCCAAATCCCTATCGCCTTGGTCACGGATTTTGTAAATCTCGCGAACAATCTCGGCATCGGGGTCGTACTTGTACGTAAGCAAAGACAGGTTATTAACCTTTGCGGTTTCCAACGGCAAATAACCAAAAGCCTCAAAGTTCTTTCTTAAAACCCCCGTTACGTGGTTACGGATACTTTGTGTTTCCCACCCTGCGTCAAACGTGCCTTTTACATTTTGCAAAAAAGTTTTTTTCATATCTTTAATTTCTCCTTAATATCTTTTAAATCAAGCCTTTGATACAACACCTCGATATCCCCCAACTTGTCCCCGCCTATCCAAGACAAAACCTTTGCGGTTCCACGCGGAATGAATGGGGAAAGCATTACTGTGCATTCTAATATTATTGACACGACATTTCCGATTACGGCTTGGGCTTTTTTAAGGTCGGCGGTTGGTACATCGCCAACAAGTGTCCACGGTTTGTTGTCCGCAAAATACTTGTTCCCAAAGTTCACCAAATCCATAACAACTTTAAGTGCCAAACTCGTTCTCCCCAACATCATTAAGTCATTATACTGGGTTTTTATATTCTTGATTTCTCCAAGAACCACTTTGTCATTTGTGGATTTTGGAATAACACGGTCGAATTTCGTCGCGACAAACGAAAGCGTCCTATTAACCAAATTACCAAAATTATTAACCAACTCACCATTTATTGTATTAACAAAATCTTCGGCTGTGAAATTTGTGTCACGCTTGTCGTTCATAACACGCAAAAAGAAATATCGCACCATATCAACATCAAGGTTTTCATGAAGCGTATGTGCACTTATAAAATTTCCCTTGCTTTTGGATATCTTATCTCCGCAGATTGTCACATATTCGTTTGCAACAATCATATCAGGCAAATGATATCCCCCGCCATGCGCCATTATCAAGCCAGGCAAAATAATCGCATGGAACGGAATGTTGTCTTTGCCATGGACATAATAGTGCAAATTGTCTTTGCTCTGTTTTGAAAAAAACTCTGGTTCCGAAGCAGACAGATATCCCAACACGTTTTCCGCCCAAATATAAATGCGTTTGTCCTCAAAACCTTTTTTCGGAACATCAATCCCCCATTCAATGCTTCGAGTAATCGCGCGGTCACGTAACCCCTCGTTCAAATACCGACCCGTCAACCCAACGGCATTGGTCGTCCATTTATCACAGCGTTCCTTATAATATTTTTCTATGGCTTTTTGCATTGAAGAAAATTTGATATACAGTTGTGTCTGGTCTTTTGCAACAGGTGTACCGTTACAAGTAATACATTTTGGTGAAAGCAATTCCTCAGGTTCTAAAATCTTTCCGCAAGAATCACATGAATCCCCTTTAGACGCCTTTTTACAATGCGGACAAATCCCCTCTACATATCTGTCTGGCAAAAACTTTTTACACTTGTCGCAATAAAACTGTGGAGCCGCCTTTTCATAAACCATGTCGCCTTTGTACATTTGTTCGTGGAACTCACGGACAAATTTGTGGTGGCGCGCCGACAAAGTCTTGTCATAATTATCAAATGAAAAATCAAAAGCCTTAAAATCCGCGGCATGATGTGCGTGATATTTTTCCGCAATCTCGGTCGGGGTCAAACCCTCTTTGCTTGCCCTCACAGTAATCGGCGTACCGTAACAATCCGAGCCCGTCACAAAAGACACCCGATTCCCAATCATACGGTGATAGCGCGCAATCGCATCCGCAGGTAAACTCGAGGCAACATTCCCAATGTGCAAGCGACTGTTCGCGTACGGCCACGAAAGACCAACAAGTACCTTCTTTTTTTCCATACAAAGATTGTACAGTAAATATGTTTCATTGTCTATTTGTTTCTAATTTTAAGCCACACAATCTTAACCAACTTTAACGATTGAACCGATAATAAAAAGCCAACAGTCGGAACCACCGCACCAAGGAACGGATTTGTTGTATCGGCCAACCAAATATACAAAACCGCAAACCCATAGGTCAAAGCCAGAATAAACCCGATACGGAATATACTGCGTTCCCATGCCTTATCATTTTCAACCCGCTGGTTGCGCTGTTCAATTTCGTCAATTCTTTGTTCAAGTGTTCTTTCGTTCATTTTACACCTACCAATTTATGCCTTGTGGATATTGTTTGCCTGGTTCTGCATCAAAAACGGGTTAAGCCACGACATCCAAATAAAACAAAGCGCAAGATACAAAACCGACCTGTCTTTTGCCCCAATTTCAGCAAGGCGTGACCCCGCCGCATATTGCCAATAAATCGCATAAATCCCAAATGTAAAAACCAACATCAACAAATGAACTATCGGGCCAAAGCCTTTTTTAGTTTGTTCTTTTAGTTGCCCTTGGAACATCGCGTTCCAAAAAAGCAAATAAAACCCTGCCGTCACGACCGTCAACAAAACCATAATCCAGATGTTTCTTTCTTTCATTCCTCAGCCACTCCTTGAAACAATATATACTATTTTATGCGCGTGTCAATACGCCTATAACGCAATAATGTATTTAGCCACAGCGTCATCCTCGTTTGTCCCGATTGTTTTTCCAGCGACAGCGAGAAGTTCCGCCTCGGCGTTTTCCACGGCAACTGTTTTCCCACATATTTCAAAGAAAGATATATCATTATAACTATCGCCAAATGCCGTTGCACGTTTCAAATCAAAGCCTTTAACTTTCGCCAGCCGTTTAAGCCCGTTTCCTTTGTTCACCAAACCGCAAGTCACCACTACCCAAGAATTTGGGCGGATACTGTCTTTCATTTTGTGGATGTTTAACTTTGTACCGAGGGCGTTTAGTTCTGATACAATAACATCGGGTTTGTCTTGCCCTGTTGGTGTCAGGTCAAGACGCAAAACATCACCTTTTAGAACCTCGTTAATATCAAGGTCTTTGGTTTCAATATGTTTATGTTCTATATCATGGGTCGTAATACGCGTGCAGTGGTTTAGGTTTTCAAGGAGCAACTTTAACTTGTCCTTTTTGATATAGTCGGCAAACAAAAGTTTTTCCCCGTTCAAATCATAAACACTTGCCCCGTCGTTCAGTACCGCATAGTCCCCTATTACGGGTTTGTCCCCAAACATTTGTTTGAAATAGGTCAGATTCCTCCCCGTTGCAAAAACGATGATGTATTTTTCTTGAGCCTTTTTGATTGCGTCATATGTAAAGTCCGAAATCTTGTTATCCTTAACATGGGTAATTGTCCCGTCACAGTCAAAAACCAAGACGTCTTTTCTTTGGTCGCACATTTTGTTTTTCACAATACAGGATAATACAACAAACATAAATAATGAAACAACCATAACCACCAAGATTATTTGCAGCAAAATATAAGAAAAGAAAACCCCGCCCAACACCATAATGGTAAAGCCCAAGATACGACCCGCGGCTATGAACATCTCTATAACCACGATATATTCTATTTTATATTTTTCTTTGATGCTTTTGTGATTTATATAATTAAAAAACTGGGCAGATACAAGCCCCGTAATCATACCGAGGCAAAACGCGTTGACGATACTGAACGCAATTATCGTTCCTGTGTTTGTGTAAAAAGCCACAATCAACACGGCGATTGCTTGCAAGAAAAACACGGATAGCAAGAATCGGTTTCTGTTTCGTTCGTTTATAAATTTGCTCATGACGAAGCCACTTATAATAGAAAAGACTGTGAACGCCGATGTTGCGGCACCTAGTGCCATATTTGTGTCAAAGACCTGGAACTTTATAATAGTTAATATTGATGCCATTGCACCACCCAACACGGTCATGCCTCCGAAAAAGTACGCCCAGCCAAAAATCCGTATGGGTTTGTTCTCGGGTTTTTTAAGTTCACGCAGGTATTCCCGCATCTTTGTTTTTTCGCCTCTGTTTGTACTTGGGCTTTTGATTCGGCACGCAAAAAATAACGCTATCAAAACAAACACAGCCACAACTATTGAAACATGGTAATACGCCTGGTACGTCAAAATCCCGCCAAACACAAGCGGAAACAAAATACTTAAGACACTATTGACCACAACCATGATTCCCATATAGCGCACACGGATTTTGTTAGAGATAATCTCGCCCTCCAGCGGGTTCTTGGCCGAGAAATACATCCCGTGCTGTCCGCCCAACAATATACCCACCAACCAGACAAAGTTAATGACGTCCTCGCGCAATATTGCAATCACAACAAAGCACACCGCGTATAAAACCAACGATACGCGAATAAGAAGCATCTTGTTTCCGCCCTTGTTTATGTTTCGGCAAAGGAATATAACAAGACCGCATGCCGTGAAAAACACCAAGTTATAAATAGCGATGGGTGTCATCGAGCCTTCACTTAGGTCGTAAAAGTACAAATTCAAAAAGACCGTGGCGAACATCATAATGACATGGTTAAGTGCCCTCAGCATCGAGAAATTAAAGATGTCGTTTCCCCAAAGTTTTTTAAACGAACTCATAACCCTTGAACACCTCTTTTGATAAACCCAAGCACTGTGCTTCTATAATATTCGCTGTGGGGTACAAACTCTCTCGAGGCAAAAAACTTTTCAAAATCTTTAAATGAAAGCCATTTTACTTGCGAAACTTCACAGGTTTGTAATTTCATGTCTTTGATTTCAATGTCTTGCTTTACAAGAAACAAATAAGGTATCAAACCCTTTGTCTTTTGTATTGCACATTGAAACACGAACTTCTCTTTTGTCAAGTTGATACCTAACTCCTCGAAAACTTCGCGCACGCACGCGTCCAAAATTTCTTCACCCGCAAGAATAAACCCACCGACCGAAACGTCCCACTCGTTCGGATGACTGCGTTTGTTTGCAGAACGCTTTTGAACCAAGACCTCGCCCTTACTGTTTATAATCCAAACATGAACACACTTAAACCGTTGCAAAGTTTCAATTGCAACAAACTTGTCCATTACGCCAGCATGGTTACCGTCTTTGTCATATGTGTCGATAAGTTCCATACTAACCTACACGGCCGTCGCCTTGATATATGTGGTCCTCGCGCCTACCGTCTGCGTATATATAGGTGCCTTTCCCGTTCTTGATGTCGCTGTGCCAAATCCCGTCCAAGACATCTCCGTTTGCATAATGGTATCTGCCTGTGCCATTCATCTTGCCTTGGCTGAAACTCCCGTCATAGAACTCGCCGTTTGCAAGGTGGTACACACCTTTTCCATGACGCATGTCATCGACCCAGTCGCCGTTATAACCTGTTTTTTCACTGAGTGACAAAACACCTTTCCCGTGACGTTTGTCGTTTTTCCAAGCCCCAGTATACCTGCCGCCGCTTTTATAATAGAAAACACCCTCTCCCTGCATAAAGCCTTCTTCAAAAGCACCCTGATAAACATTTCCGTCGGTAAACATATGTGTGCCTTCACCGTGCGGAACCCCGTCTACAAAGTCCCCCTCGTACCTATCACCGTTTATACGCCATGCGTATGTGCCTTGCCCGTTCGGCATATCGTTTTCAAAGTTCCCAACATAAATATCCCCGTTAGAAAAATAATAAGACCCAAGTCCTTGCTTTTGGTCATTGTGCCAATAGCCCTCGTACACCGCACCACTTGGATAATCAAACTTTCCGCGCCCCTGTTTTCGGTCGTCACCCCATTGCCCCGAATAGGTGCCACCGTCTTTTATGGTATACTTGCCAAAACCCTCGCGCTTTCCGCCCACGATGTCACCAACATATTTGTCGCCATTATTATAATTAATTGTTTCAGTCTGCATGTGCGTATGTACTCCTTGTTGCTTTTGGAGGTAATGGGTTCAATTCCCCCTGCTTTATAGATTGTTGATATTCAAAAATCGGTTTAGCCTCGCCCGTAATTGATTGCGGTGTCATGATAACGCGTTTAAGGTCTTTTTCATTTGGAATCTGGTACATGATATCACGCATAGCATTTTCCAAAACTGTTCTAAGTCCCCTTGCCCCTGTTTGCATCTCTATTGCTTTTTCCGCAACGGCCTCAAGGGTTTCTTCCAAGAACACAAGTTCCAGACCATCGAGTTGAAACATATGGGTGTATTGTTTTACGATACTGTTTTTTGGTCGAACAAGGGCTTCTATAAGTGCGTCTTTTTTAAGTGCCGTCAAAACAACAATAACAGGCAAACGACCGACAAACTCGGGGATAAGACCAAATTTTGACAAGTCCTCGGTCGTGGATTGTTTGACAAGTTCTTCTTCGGTCAAAAGACCTGCGCTGACATCACCCAATCTTATCTGAACCATAGGTGCCAAGTTGACAAACGCACCCCCTGCGATAAACAAAATGTTGAAGGTATTAAGTTCGACTTTGCTCCCGTCGTCCATGGTGATTTGCATTATCGTTCCTTCGATAACTTTAAGAAGTGCTTGTTGAATAGACTCACCCTTCACCTTATTTATACCTGTAACGAGTTTATCAACCTCGTCTATGAAAACAATACCTGCTTCGGCTTTTTGAACGTCCCCACCCGCGGCATCAAGCAAAAGTTTCATAAGCCCCTCGATGGCTTTACCCATATCGTTTGATGTAACAATAACCGTCGCGTCACCCATCGCGAGTGGAACCCCCAACATTTTTGACAGCGCCTGCAAAGTATACGTCTTACCCGAACCCGTAGGACCAATCATCATGATGTTACTTTTTTTGATTTCAATACCCGACTCGGCATTTGAATCTTTGAACCGAATGCGCTTATAGTGATTATACACCGCAACGGACAAAACCTTTTTTGCATCTTCCTGACCAACGACAATAGAGTCAAGGTGGTCCCTTAACTCCTGAGGCGTTGGCAATGCTCCTTCTGTTATGCTCATAACAAAAGTATCACCCAATTATATCGTTTTTGGCAAATCAATTCTTGCCATATGTGTCTATGTATTTAAGCAAAAATTCATACGCCGCCCATTTCGCGGTAAGTTTCTCGTCTTTGGCCTTTACCATTTTTTTGAATTCGCTTAAATCAAACCATTTTGCTTCCTCGACTTCGTCTTTGTTAAGTTTAATATCTTTAACGTCTACGTCTTTGAAAGCAACATAGTATTCATTATGATGTTTGTCAACCATCCCGAACTTTTCCGTCTGGGTACGACGGCCTGCGATATATCGAACATCTTTTACCTCGACCGAAATACCAAGTTCTTCTTCCAACTCGCGAATAGCCGAGCCCAAGCCCAACTCCCCCGCATCGACGTGACCGCCGCTTGTCAAATCCCAATAGCCTGGCCACTTTTTCTTTTTTAAACTACGACGTTGTAAAAGGACTTGGTTTTTACTGCTCACCAAATATAAAACAACCGCCCTATGCCAGTTTCCGTTCTTGTGCGCATCTCCACGCTTTACTGTGTGTCCTAAAAACTGGCCGTTTTCGTCCAGTTCGTCTAACAATTCTGAATCTTCACCCATGACGAATAACTAACATTACAACATGGCGTTTGTCAAGATTAACGTCAGGGTAAACTTGAATGTCGTTCCAGATGTCGCGTTTAAGTTATTTGTTGGTTTTATATAAATTCCTGTACTGTCAACATATATAGGCATAGACTGAATCCCGCCACTGGCTGTAAACCAAACGGTTCCTATTGTTGGTTGACCTTGATAAAACGCCAACTCTGGGAAATCTGCAACGGTCGATAAATAATAGGTCGTACCATTAGCCCATTGATGCCCTACGCTAAGTGCACCCTCGCCCCAATAGTTATATGTTGGTCCGATACTGATAACCGAAGTACCAAGCCCTGACATATTTGGGTTTGAACTCATCACGGTTCTGACATCGGAAATCTCGACGGACCGCCCTATGATTTCTATTTGCGCCTCGAGTTTATCAAGACGTTCTTCGAGTTCCGAAAAATCGCACTGACAACTCTCGGGCGGGCAACCACAACATGGTCTGCATAACAACTCTGAAGTATTTGAAATTATTGGCATTATTACGCTCCTTTTTTCATAGTGTTTTTACTTTAAAGCAAATATTTGTACATGATTGACCTTGCAAAAAATCTATACAGTACACGATTGTGTTGTTGTCGACGGTTGGCGTTTTTGAAACCCCGTCAACCGTGAAACTGTCTTGCACATATTGAAATCTTGTATCCAGTTTATCGCGGAAGATTACTTGCTCTAGGTCGGTTTCACTTTGATTTGTGATTAAATTACAAAATGTAATAACACCCCCTGGCATTGTCCATCCGCAACTTGCACTCTTTTGAATATTGACCTCTACAAGGTCTATGTCCACAGTGTTGCTCGCAACTGCCCCAAGTTCCACACAGCAAGTTTCTATTTCCAGTTCAAAATCTTCCATAATATGTACCTACAATAGTTTATGTTTATATAGTGAGGGATGACATAACCTTTTCAATGACCTTAGACATCTCGTTTTCTACGTTCCATGTAAACGCATCTTGCATAGACGAAAACCGTTTACTAAACCGCGGGTCGCTGTTTCTTTTTTTTAGGAACTCGCAAATCTCGTCAAGGTCCATAAAGTAATCCTCGTTTGGTTCCTCACGTTTTTCTTCAAAAGACCGTATCCAGTTTCGTATTGTTACGTGGCTGTACCCAAGCAACTTCCCAATCTTTCGCATTGATAGCCCAAAACAGCAAAGTGTCAATGCCACACGTTTTTCGTGGTCAGAAAAAGCATGGTCAGTAGAAAACTGAAAACCACAACCTTTGCACAAGTAGCACTGTTTGCCCGAACGCAAACCGTACTTTATCGTGTAATCGCTTTTACATTTATTACAAGTCACAAACCATTATATCACAGATATTATGTATACCATTACTTTTTTACCAACTACCATTATTTTATTACCATATTTTACTTCCAATTAATAGGGGTAGCGCGTATCTTTGGAGAATGGAAATTTCAGCATGGTTCATCATCGCCCAAATCTTTGGGGTAATAGCAATGAGTTTCGAGTTCGCCTCGTACCAAATCAAAGATAAAAGAAAGTACCTTCTGGTAAATGGTATCGGCGGTATCTTTTGGACACTCATGTTTGTAGGCATGGGATTGTCGTCTAGCATGGCGACGCAATTAAGCCTTATCATCGTGGGGATGTACACCACGACAAGGGCACTTGTATTTTGGTGGATTTTTGCAAAAGACACACCTGCAAGACGCAAAGGCGGACGCATATTCCTATTGGTGATGCTCACTATTGCCCTAAGCGCAGGTATCTTTATTATAACTGGTCTGCCGACTGCACAGGTTCAAATCCTTCAAGCCACTGTTTTGGTTTTTGCACTCGCTTTTGTTATCGGTCAATATATGCCTGGCAAGCACCCCGTCCGAATCACCGTGTTCCTATATGCCATAATGTTGTTCTTGACACAAACCCCTCTTAACATCATCGAGGGATATGGAATTGAACGCTGGAACATCATGGGGATGCTCATCGAAACCGCCAAGATGTTATCCGTAATCGTGTTTTATTTCTTCTTCTTTCAAAAAAAGGTTCTTGCGAAAAAACTGGTCAAAATCAAAAACGTTATTGATTGCGAGTTGGTCAAAATAAACTCTGATATAGACAAAGCGATTTTGGCGGAAACGGGAATTATGAAACTCTCGGAACTTGAAAAACTTGCGGCCAAAATGGTGCGCATGGAACTTAAGTGCATTGAAACCGATGAAATCACAAACGTTGGCACATCCGAATCACAAACCCAAGCAATCATGGATGACCTTAAAACCGTTCATGACGTCAAGATGTTGCTTGAACGTGCAATCAAAGCAAAGATGAACAGACTTAAGAAAATGGAGGTAGTTAAAAATGTCTAAAATAACAATAAGCGTGGACAACACGTCAGACTTGGGAGAGGAGTTATACAAAAAGCATGACCTTGAAGTCATCTATTTCGGTGCCGTTATCGGGGATGAACTTTTCATTGACAAAGACGTCACGCCCGAAGATATCTACAAAGCCGTGGAGGTTGAAGGGACTTTGCCAAAAACAAACGCGGCATTGGAAATCGATTACCGCGAGTTGTTCGAGCGCGCAACAAAAGACGGGGGCAGCGTAATTCATTTCAGCATGTCAGACAAAATGTCTGCGAGCCATCAAAACGCACTTCGCGCCGCAATTGGTTTACAAAACGTCTATGTTATCGACACAAAGAGTGCCTGCGCAGGCACAGGAATCTTGGCTATTAAAGCCAGCGAACTCCGCGCCCAGGGCAAATCCGTAAAAGAAATCCTTAAAATAATTCAACCAATGGTTGACAAAATAAATGTTGGGTTTATCATAAACGACCTTAATTATCTCTATAGAGGCGGCCGTGCAAGCGGGTTGAAATTGCTTGGGGCAAACATCTTGAAAATCCGCCCGTCGCTCACCGTAAACAAAGAGGGTCGAATTGTACCAGACCGCAAGTTCAAGGGTAAGTTTGAACAGGCCGTCATCGAATGGACCGAATTCAAAATTGAAAAAGCCCGAACCGCTAACAAGGACCTTGCCTTTGTTTGTTACAGCGACATTGACAACGGGGTTTTGCTAGGCGTCGTTACCGCGCTTAAAAAAGCAGGTTTCAAAGAAGTCCAACGTATCAAAGTCGGCACTACCCTAACAATCCACCTTGGGCGCAATGCACTAGGAGTAATATTCCTAGACGCCTAAATAAACCTCGCGGACTTGGTCGCGAAAGTTATCCCTGTCCGCAAGCGGTTCTTCGTGTCTGAACATCTCGTACATAGCGGCTGCATTAGTTGCCATAAGTTTCACATACTTTTTCAAGTCTGCACACATCCCAGAATTTACATAATCCGAAATCCCATCTACAAGCCCAACCTCAAACATCTCCTCGGCGAACTCCGCAAACGGGTTCATATTTTCTGTTAGATAAGGAACAATCTTTCCGCCATCCTCCATAAACGCAAGACCGTTGAATCTCTCGTGTTTGTGTGGAAAGCCCTCGAACGTTTCCATTATTATCTGTGTGTTTTCAAACCCCTGGCTTAAAAGAGCCTCGCCGTATTCGCCCCCTTCAACAAAAGAAAAACAATCAGGGCCCTTGACATTGGCGTGGAAACTGGGACTCCCAGACGCCAAAATAGTTTGAGTTTTAAAGGCAAGTTGTGTACCCCCCCCCAGAATTTCTGCGTGCTCTTTAACACGTTCACTCAGCGTACCCATGAACCCAGTGTCAACAAGCGTTGCATCGGCGTAAACCCCAGACTCCTCGAAATATCGGTTGCAATTTCTGTTTGATTTCCTAAACGCCAACTTTGCTGTTTCACGATTTAGGTGAACCTCGTTCCACGGTTTCCTGACATCCATAACACCAAGTTTCCCCAACTCGTTACGCGTCGCATTAAACATTCTGGCATCGCGCAAGAGCAATTGCACATTATCGGAATACACCGCCCCCGTGTCAACTGCCCTCACAAAATCGACCAAAAACTTTGCGTACACAAAACCGCAACATTCTATATCTTTTTTAATACTTTCATGTAATCCTTGTATGTTCATTGCGTTATCATAACACACTTTTTATAAAAAGTCAATATCACACCCGTTTTGATAACTCTACAAAAAGTTCCACACCAACCAAAAGTGCATCCTCGTTCGCATGGAACATATTGCTGTGAACAGGATAGGTTTTACCCGTTTTTGGTTGCGCACCAAGACTTATAATAGCCCCAGAAAACTTGTCTATAAAAAATGAAAAGTCATCCCCCGCAAAAACGCGATGTTTACTGGGCGGGACATAGCCCTTGATACCGCGAATGATTTCCACATAAGATTCGGTATTATGTATCGGTAAACAAAAATTTGGACTCTCGATAATTTCGACTTTGCCCCTGTTTTTCTGTTCAATTGTTTTTGCCAACCCAAAAAGTTCCGCCCTCATCTCCTTATAATCCTTGTCATCGAACCACCGCATAGTAGCCCTTGCGCTCGCATTTTCAGAAACAATGTTGGCACCGTCACCGCCCGAAAATGTTCCCACATGGAAAAGCCTATCCGCCGTGTTCAGTTTTTCGCTTAAAAGCAAAAACTCTGCACCCGCCAGCAGGGCATCTTTTGTTCCGTCGCGCAACTGGGCATGACGACCCTCCCCTTTGAATTTTATCTCAATCCGTTTTGTTCCAGGTTGCGACACACCGCTGCGGCATGTAAACTTCCCGACCTCAAGCATAGGATTAACGTGCACAGCAAAAAACATATCCGCCCCAAACAAACCCGATTCCACCATCATTTTCCCACCGCCACCGCCTTCTTCGGCTGGCTGCCATACAAGGACAATGTTCTGCCTCGGCGGATTTTCACACAGGTATTTTGCAAAACCCAAAAGTATCGCCGCGTGCATATCATGACCGCACGCGTGCATAAAGCCCTTGTGCTTTGACTGGTAATCACTCTCGCGCATTTCTTCTATTGCCAGAGCATCAATATCCGCACGGAACCCAATTGTTTTTGTGGGCGCACTTCCTTTGATTTTTACAACAATCCCTGTTTGAACCGCGACATATTCCAACCCCAAATCCCCAAGGCGTGATTTAATAAATGCACTGGTTTTAAATTCTTGGTTTGCAACCTCGGGAATTTTGTGCAACTCCCGACGAACCGACAGCAACCAGCCAGCCATCGCAGAAATTTCTTTAGAAACTTTCACACAAAAGTGTATCACAAATGGTTCCCCATTTACAACGGTAAGTCCTTTTTCTTGAACTTGATAATCGCCGCCGTGAACAAAACAACTGCTATACTACCGAGTACCAAAAACTGCCACCAAAATACTCCGCCGCTTGTTATTGTGCTTGGGCTAAACAAAGTGTTCATAGAAACGTATCGTAACCAGTTTAATGAATTATCAAGTGAACTTATTGTTTCAAGCAAATAAAACCCAACAGGTATCCCCGTTCCAAGTGCAATAGAATGTTTGGACAAGTTAAAGAAACAAGAGAAGAAAAACGATATACCCGCGGTAGCCAAAGCAAACAACAACGCCCCCAACATCAGCAACATAAATTCGCCAACATCAAATTCATACCCCGCATCGATGTTGTATTGGCTTGTGGCAAGTTGCAGCAACATTGCACCTCTAAGGAGTTCATAGTTAAAGTCACTAACAAAATAATCACGATTGTTGTTAAGATGTGTTTGAATTGCAAGGATGTTTCCAAAAACCATTGGGTCAAGTTCAAGATACTGTGCCGCCATGCCAAACAATATTGTGTTCAAAACATTGGTTGGGAACGCCTCCGCAAAGTTTGCCCTATCCGATGTTTCGCGCAAGTTCGCGGAATTAATCGGTCGGATGACCTGCGCCATATCCGTATTTATTTGCCGCGCCTCTATCATTGACACCATCATTTTCGATGCAAGCCAATCTACATCAACTCCCATTTCCTCAAAGTCCGAGAGTGTCGGTACATTTGTGTCGGAATCGGTCGGGGCTTTTAACTCTAAATATGCTATATAGATTTCAACATCAATCATCCTTGCCTCTGCCCCGATTTCAAGGATTCTTTCACGTGCCTCTGGGTCTGGGTTATCAAGTGTTTTTTCACGCAAATTGTTTGTCACCGTTGACGCACTCACGTTAAGGTGCCTTGCAATCGCCCTTGCGTCCGCGGTTGGGGCGGTACCGAAAACACTGCCATGCGAAATCTGCACGGTCACAAGCCCAACCACCGCGATAATCGTAAACATAGATACAATCATGCTCACGAGATATGCGGCCTGTGTAAATGCAACGGTCTTTCTTTTTATTGGTGTAGACAACGTGTATGCCATTGAACCACGGTCAACCTTGGATGCAATTAAACTGTTTGCCGTAATTAATATGTAAATCATCGGCAACACAACCGCCATCATCCCAAAAAACATCATGGCCAAAGAACCCGTTAGGGTAAAGTTAATTGCACCTATGGTTTCGCCTGCCTCGTCTCCCATCAAGCCTGCGAACATATCGCGGAGTCTGCTCATCGCAATTGGGTCAAATACCGCGATTGAAATCGAGATAAACAAACACAATATCGCCGTGAAAATCATCCACAGTTTCCAATTCGACTTGAACGTTTGTTTGAAAATAGTTTTGTTAAACAAATCTTTCATTTTGCCATTACCTCCTCAAAGTACTTCTCTAACGTGTATTTAATTTCCGTTATGAACTTGATTTTGTATTTTTTAAGTTTTCCAAAAAACTCGTTAATCTTTTTATCGCACACATTTACAACCACTTGGTTTTGTTTTTCGCGCTTTTCATAAAAATCAAGTTTAAGTGCACTAAACTTTTTATAATCGGTTTTGTTAAGGAACTCTATTTTATATTGTTTGTTTTCATTATGGCGGATTTCTTTTGTAGACTTTACCGCAATAATTTTTCCGTCTTTTATAAGCGCAACTTTGTCGCACAAATCTTCGACCTCCTCGAACAAATGTGTAGACATAAAAATCGTTTTGCCTTTTTTCTTTTCCTTGTTAATAAGGTCAATAAACCTCACGCGCATAAGCGGGTCAAGCCCCGTCGTCGGCTCGTCAAGTATCAATATATCCCTGTCTGGCATAAGGGCCGCCACAATCGCTGTCTTTTGCTTCATCCCTTTTGACATACGTTTTAAAAGCGCGGTCGGGTCAAGTTGCAATTCTTTCGTAATATACTCGGCGTATTCCGCGTCTTTTAGTCCAAGCAAATCCGCCTGCGCCTTGAAAAACGCCGTCCCCGTCCCAAGGTCAGGAAACGCAATCTCGCCAGGAACATACGATACAAAGTTTTTGACCTCGTGCGAATTACCCCAACAATCCAATTCATTAATTTGACACGTCCCGCTATCGGGTTTTATAAAACCCATGAGGTGGCGAATCAATGTTGTTTTCCCCGCCCCGTTTGTTCCGACAAAACCAAACGCCTCGCCCTTTTGTATCTCAAGATTCACATCAAAGATACCTCGCCCATTGCCATAGTCCTTTGTAAGGTTTTCAATTTTAACCAACGACATTTGGAATTACCCCCTTTGGCAAGGTTTCCGCAGACCGCTCCTTATCGTAGAAAGACATAAAGTAATCTTCCAGCGTAAACTTTAACTCGGAAAAAAACTTAATTTTATAATCTGTTATCAGCGATATGAACTCGTTAATCTTGTCGTCATTTATGTGAACGTTTACTTGGTTACGGTTTTCCTTGACCGAAGCAATATTAAAAATCGTTCCGCAAGTTTCCTCAAACGTTTGTGTGAAACTTTTAAAACCGTCCTCGGTCAAAAATTCTATGTTAAAAGTTTTAACTTTTCCGTGCCGCAAGTCATCCGCGATAAAAGTCGACACCAGCCGCCCGTCTTTTATAATGGAAATTATATCACAAGTGGCATCAACCTCGTTAAAAATGTGCGAGGACAACAAGATTGTTTTCCCACGCTTTTTTTCATCCAAAATAAACTGGATAAAGATTTTTTGCATTACTGGGTCAAGGCCGCTTGTTGGTTCGTCCAAAACCAAAACGGCTGGGTCGTGCATGAACGCCGTTACAATAGCCAACTTGCGCTTCATCCCAAGCGACATCCGTTTCAAAATCCCCGAGGGCTCAAGTTCAAACTTTTTAACGAGTTCGTCTGTGTAAGACATATCTTTCACACCGCGCAAATCCGCCATCATCTTTATAAACTGTGTCCCTGTCAGATGCTCTGGCATGGCAATCTCCCCAGGCAAGTACCCAAGCCCATTAAGTATCTCAAAATAACTCTGCCAACTCACCAAACCATTGACACGCGTTTCACCTTGCTGCGGTTTTGTAAATCCCATAATATGCCGAATAGTCGTGGTCTTTCCCGCCCCGTTCGGTCCCAAAAATCCATAGCAAACACCCTTTTCGATTTTAAAAGACACATCAAAAACACCCCGCCCATGCCCAAAATCCTTGGTCAGGTTTTCAACTTCGACAATAGGTTGATTTACAATCATACCTGATAGTATCTTCATTAGCCTGAACCGTCAACAAAAAAATATCACTCTGAATCAAAACGCGCCCAAGTTGGGACTCGAACAAACTCGTGTAGTTTAATATGGTTTTTACTTTTGCCATTGTGGCAATGACGGCACACCGCAATAACATCATCTCGAATCATTTTTTGACACGTGCGCATAAAAAAGTTTTTACTGTACGCATCCGTCCTAACACGCTCTCGACCCACCCGCCGATATGTCCTGTGATGACAAATAAAGTTGGGCGATAATTC